>NZ_JBSFXK010000039.1:0-71052 GCF_053595355.1 Streptomyces sp. NPDC002513
GTTCTTCCATGCACGCCGACCGGCCAGCAAGATCGTTCGAGGCATCCCCCGCCAGCCCCACCCACCGAACACTGTCCGGTTCACCACCACGCTCTCATAGCCTCGGCGCCTGGACGGGACTTGTTGACAAGCTGACCAGCACGCAGCGCCACGAAGTCAGCGTCGCCCCACGCCTTGCACGTGAGGTCCGGTCTGCACCGCTCGACCAAACCAGCCAGGCGTTCCCTACCTCATCCTCGAGGGCGCCACACCACGGTCAGTTCGCAGCAGGGGAAGCCGTGTCGTCGGCCTTGAAATCGAAATTGATCTGGTCTCCGTCTACAGAGGACACCGTGACCGATACGCCCAAGGTGCTGCCGTCGTCCGCTGCGAGCTTGCACCGGGTGGTGGTACCGACCTTGCCGACAATGTCCTCGGGACAAGTGATGAGCGGCTTTGGCCGGCCTGTTGTGGCGGCAAGTCTTTCGGCGAGTATGCCGGCCAGCTTGTTCGCAGACATTTTCGGCGTGGACTTTTCAACGCTGACCGAGGCTGAGCAGCCGATGAGCAACACGCTGGTGGCAACGGCCGAGAGGATCGAAGTCGCCGCGGACAACCGGGTCATGTTCATGGTGGACTCCGATCCAGCCGGTCATGACAAGAAACGCAGGAAGCATACGTGGCAAGGGTGCTCGGGGCAGGTGGCAGCCTCCACCTGCCCCCGGGGCGGTTCAGTAGGGTCGGGGACTGACGCGGTGGTCCGTGAGGGCTCCGTTTCCAGCTCCCGCCCGTCAAACCGTGCATGCGCTTCTCGCGCACACGGCTTACCGACATCGTTCACCGGCTGGCATGCGCTGCCACCCTGCGTACGTTCCCGGACAGGCGGAACACCCTGAGTCGGTTGAACCAGGCGCCGTCATGGCGCTCGCCCTAATGGTGGCCGGGGATGCCGCGCTTGCGATTGTCGAAGATCGCGAGTCGCTCGTGGACGTAGCTGTCGATCGTGAAAAACTTCCCGGCCGAGTTGCCCCAGCGGAAGTACGCTGGCCAGCCCCGCAGCACGGGCCGGCCTCTTCCGTAGCTGGTGAGATCGCACCGGAAGCACTCGTCGCCCCCAAGCACTGGTCAGGAGACGCAGCCACCGCCTACACCACGTCGGTCAAGGGCCAGCCAGCCGCTGCCACTCAGATCGAGACAAGCGCCGACAAGATCGCCGGAGCGCTCAACATCTGTGCGGTCGCCGGCATGGCGTTCTACGTGGCGCTCGGCGCGATCCTTGCGAAGTTCATCACCGTCACCATCGCAGCCATCGCGGCCCTGGGGTCCGTGGTGTTCTCCTGGGCCGGCGCTGTCATGATCGTTGAAGAGGCTGGCGTGAACGCGGCGTTGATCACCGCCGCTGTCGCCGCGCTGGTAGCGGTCATCGGGGCCCAGGCGCAGCAGATGGCGATCATTGAGGGGGAGGCGGTGGACAACAGCGCGTTCCCTGGTGGTCATTGGCCTGACGCCCTGGCTTGATGCCCGGCAGCGGCCAAGTTTCCATCCGATCCGCCCATACTCCAGCCACCGGAAGGCGGCAAGTACATGTACGGACCCCGTGCGGCGATGTGGGGCCTGGCGGGATTCTTTTTCTTCCTGGCCTTCCTGTCCATCGCCAACTGGCCGATGGTGCTTGGCGAGATGTTCTTCGTCGTTGCAATCATGCTTGTGGGGAGTGCGGAGGTGTATTCCGACCGTAGAAGGAGGCGCGAAGAGTTCGATCGCCAGTTCGCGAGCTTTGACGACTTCTTCCAGGCAGTCGACAAAGAAGCGCTGCTCCGGATCCGCGAGGAGCGAGGGGTGGCGGTCGCAGTGCGCGAACTGCGGCGCCAGTATCCGTCGGTCTCGCTCGCTACGGCGGCCCAGCTGGTCAAAAAGCTTTGAGAGGGTGCCACTCACCAGCCCGGCGGACTCAGGGGCGGTGCTTTTGGTTGTGGTGCCGGCGCAGCAGGACGTTGGCGTCCGTTTCCGCGCTGCCGTCGTACTCCGCCCGCGCGGCCTCCCGTAGTCCGTCCAGTTCCGTGCACGTCGCACAGCCGCGCACCGGAAGCGGCGGGCGGCTCGTGTCGCCGGCCGACCGGGTGCGTGCGTTCGCCGCTGTCACCCCGGCGCTCAGCCGCTCCCGGGCCGTCGCCGGGCGCAGCGCCGCGGGGTCGGCCTGCCACTCCCGGCCCCCGCCGACGGGGCGCAGCATCGCGTACGGCCCCGACCGGTCCTGGTAGGCGCCGACCTTGCCCGTCGCCGGGTCGTAGAGGAGCGTTCCGCGCTCGGGGGACTTGGCCGTCATGGGTGCGTTCCTTTCCGCCAACGCCTGCGCGCCGCGTGACAAGTGGACTACGCTGCGTGTTCCGACGTAATGAGCATGGCCGCTGAGCAGGGCCGGAACGCCGTGGACGAGATCTTCTGCACCGCCGGCCGGCGCTCCTTCCACACCTTCCACGGCCGTCTTCCACGTAAGGAGCGCTATGCCGCCGCGACGGGTGATCACGGGACGCAGCCAGGAACCGAGGAAGCGGTTCGCCGAGGAACTCCGGTTACTGCGCACCGAGCGGGGCGAGAGCCTGCGGAAGCTCGGAGAGGTGCTGGGCTGGGACTGGTCCCTGTTCGGAAAGATGGAGAGCGGCCAGACCCTGGGCAGCCCCGAGGTGGTCCAGGCCCTGGACCAGCACTACGGAACCCCCGGGCTGCTGCTGGCACTGTGGGAGCTGGCGGTGGGGGACCCCACGCAGTTCAAGGAGCAGTACCGGCGGTACATGCTGCTGGAGGCCGAGGCGGTGAGCCTGTGGCAATACTCGGTGAGCATCGTTCCAGGGCTGCTTCAGACGGACGGGTACGCACGTGAGGTCCTCGCGCTGGGCGGCGCCAGGGGCAAGGTGCTGGACCAGCAGGTCGAAGCCCGCACGGGGCGACAGAAGCTGCTGGAGGGGGACGAGGCACCACCATTCCGTGCGCTCCTCGCCGAGACGGTGCTGCGCTCCCCGCTGCGCGACGTGGAGGAGTGGCGGGACCAACTGGAGTACCTGTCGGAGGTCTCGGAGCGCCCGAACATCACCATCCAGGTCCTGCCGCAGGAAACCGGGCTACATGGCCTGGTTAGCACCGATGTGATGTTCCTGCGGCTGCTGGACGGCAAGGCTGTGGCATACACGGAGAATGCCCACCGGGGTGAACTGATCGAAGAAAACAGCTCAGTTGAACTCCTGCAACGTGCGTACGATGCGATGCGTGACCTGGCTCTGAACCCGGCCGAGTCGCGGAAGTTCATCCTGCGGATGTTGGAGGAAATGCCGTGCGAGCCATCGACCTGAGCACCGCGACGTGGCGCAAGAGCAGCTACAGCAATCCGGACGGCGGCGAGTGCGTCGAGGTCTCCGAAGATTTCCTGGCAGGCGCCGACTGGCGCAAGAGCTCCTACAGCAATCCGGACGGCGGCAACTGCGTAGAGGTCGCTAAGAACCTCCCCTCCGTCGTCCCCGTCCGTGACAGCAAGGACCCCGCCCGCGGCGCCCTCGTCTTCGAGGCCGCCGCGTGGTCCCGCTTCATAGACGACGTCAAGCGCTGACCCCGAGCGGCGCGACCCCTCACCGAGAGTCCCGGGTTCCGGCCACGTAAGCTGGGACCTGGCTCTTGTGTACCCATCCTCGCTCAAGGAGCACCCCGTGGAGATCTTCTTCGAAACCCTGCTGGTCCTGGTCTGCGTCGGCGTGCTCGCCTTCGCCGGGCTGGCCGTGAAGAAGCTGTACCAGGGCCAGCGCTGACCTCCGCATACCCGACGCACACGACGAAAAGCTGCTCATGATCGAGATCCCGTCCGACCTCCACAAGGACCTCGTCCCGCTCGCCTTCCTGCTCGGCACCTGGGCGGGCGCGGGCGTGCACGACTTCCCCGGCTCCGAGAAGGGCAACTTCGGGCAGGAGGTCTCCTTCACCCACGACGGCCGGGACTTCCTGGAGTACCACTCCCACACGTGGCTGCTGGACGCCGACGGGAGCAAGGTCAGGCCGCTGGAGTCCGAGTCCGGCTTCTGGCGGATCGACAAGGCCCGCGACGTCGAGGTCACCATGGTCCGCGACGACGGGGTCGTCGAGGTCTGGTACGGCGAGCTGGCCGAGAAGAAACCACAGGTCGACATCGCCACGGACGCCGTCGCCCGGACGGCGGCCTCGGGTCCCTACACCGGCGGCAAGCGGCTGTACGGGTACGTCAACAGCGACCTGATGTGGGTCGGCGAGAAGCAGACCCCGGAGGTCCCGCTGCGCCCCTACATGTCGGCGCACCTGAAGAAGGTCGTCACCCCGGAGGACGTCGAGCGCTGGGCCAGGGCCCTCCCGGACGACCTCCCGGACGACGGAATCGCCTTCTTCAAATAGATCCAGGCAGATCCAGACCCACGAGCGATTCGCCGGTCGCTCTCCCAGGGCCTCGCGGACCGTACCGCGGGGCCCTGTTTCGTCCCCCCTGGGGGCTCCGAAAGCCGTGCCCCGGGCGGCATGCACAGGCAGAGGCGGACCCAGGGCGTACCGACCAAGGTAGCAAGCCGTAGCGCACGGTGCACCGGCGTGGGACGCATTGTTTCCGTGACGAACGTCCAGGTCATCAGGGCGCGCGCGGCCGACGGGGTGATCCCCTCGGTGAGCGCGGGAACCCTGGGCGATCTGCCGGTGCTGCCGCCGCCGGCGGAACAGGCGCCGCGGCGGCTTCGGGTGGCGGAAAACCGCCCCGGAGAGCGGCTTCGTGTAGCCGCATACCCGCACGGGACGGAATAGTCCTCACCATGGTTCCGCAGCCGTTGTCCAGTTCCTCGCCCCCCGCCGCAGACGTGCTTCGGCAGCGTTACGCGGACCGGCTCCCGGACTCGATCGACGATCTCACCGGGCCGACGCATGGCCAGGTCGCGCTGCCGCTGCATATCGCCTGGTCCGGCCTGCGCACCTATGATCTTGACCGTCCGCGCCAGGGCATGAGCCTGTACCGTACGGTCCTCGCCGAGGGGCAGAGGGACGACCTCATCGCCTTCCTCGACCGGGGGCTGTTGACGGAGCACTGGCCTGTCCTGCGCACCCTCATCAGCAGGCACATCCGCACCGTGTGGGAAGAAGCCTTTCCCGAGCTCGCCCACCGGGCGTCCACCGCGGCGTGAACCTCAGCGCACTGCAGGTGCCCCTGCCGTGCTCGCCGACGTATCGCCAAGCGGTGTGTTGACGGCGGGTCGCGACGCGGGCCCCCGGTCCTACACTGGGTGCTGTGGTGAGCACCGACTGGAAGAGCGATCTGCGGCAGCGCGGCTACCGGCTGACCCCGCAGCGGCAACTCGTGCTCGAAGCCGTGGACACCCTGGAGCACGCGACCCCCGACGACATCCTCATAGAGGTGAGGAAGACCGCGTCCGGGGTCAACATCTCCACCGTCTACCGCACCCTGGAGCTGCTGGAGGAGCTGGGGCTGGTCAGCCATGCCCATCTGGGGCACGGCGCGCCCACGTACCACCTCGCGGACCGGCACCACCACATCCACCTGGTCTGCCGCGACTGCACCAACGTGATCGAGGCCGATCTGGAGGTCGCCGCCGAGTTCATCGCCAAGCTGCGCGAGACGTTCGGTTTCGACACGGACATGAAACACTTCGCGATCTTCGGCCGGTGTGAGGACTGTTCACTGAAGAGTTCAAATACCGCGTCGTAGGCTTGGATCCATGAAGAGTCCCCTGCTGTCCCTGCCCGGCGCCGTCCCCGCCGAGGGTGTGGACGAAGGCGTCGCCGCCCACTACGGCGACTTGTTCCGCGAGCAGCGAGCCCTCGCCGAGGGCTCCGGATTCGTGGACCTCTCGCACCGCGGTGTCCTGACCGTCAGCGGCGAGGACCGGCTGAGCTGGCTGCACCTGCTGCTCACCCAGCACGTCAGCGAACTGCCCCCGCACCAGGCCACCGAGGCCCTCGTCCTCTCCGCGCACGGCCACATCGAGCACGCGCTGTACCTGGTCGACGACGGCGAGACGGTCTGGGCCCATGTGGAGCCCGGCACCCAGGACGCGCTGATCGCGTACCTGGAGTCGATGAAGTTCTTCTACCGCGTCGAAGTCGCCGACCGCACGGACGAGTTCGCGGTCGTGCACCTGCCCGCCGGTTCGATCGCCGAGGCCCCCGAGGGCGTCCTGGTCCGCGAGACGCCGTACGGCCGCGACCTCTTCCTGCCGCGCGGGGACCTTGAGTCCTACGCCGGGAAGAACGGCCCCGCGGCCGGCCTTCTGGCGTACGAGGCGCTGCGGGTCGAGCAGCACCGGCCCCGCCTCGGCTTCGAGACCGACCACCGCACCATCCCGCACGAACTGGGCTGGATCGGGACGGCCGTGCACCTTCAGAAGGGCTGCTACCGCGGTCAGGAGACGGTCGCGCGGGTCCAGAACCTGGGCAAGCCGCCGCGCCGCCTGGTCTTTCTGCACCTCGACGGCAGCGAGGTGCATCTGCCGCCGCACGGCACCGAGCTGCGGCTCGCGGACGAGGGCCCCGAGGGCCGCAAGATCGGGTTCGTGACGACGTCGGTACGCCACCACGAACTGGGCCCCGTCGCTCTCGCCCTGGTCAAGCGGAACATCCCGGTGGACGCCCCGCTCATGGCGGACTCGACGGCTGCGGCGCAGGAAGTCGTCGTGGAGCCGTAGGACCCGGATCTCCGGGCGCCGCAGGGATCGGGTCTCCGGGTGCCTAGGACCCGGGTCTCCGGGCGCCGCAGGGCTCAGATCTCCAGGAGCACGGTGAACGGGCCGTCGTTCGTCAGCGACACGCGCATCCGCGCACCGAACCGGCCCGTCGCCACCGTCGCGCCCAGGGCGCGCAACCGGGCGACCACCTCCTCGACGAGGGGCTCGGCGACATCGCCCGGGGCGGCCGCGTTCCAGGTGGGGCGGCGGCCCTTGCGGGCGTCGCCGTAGAGCGTGAACTGGCTGATCACCAGCAGCGGCGCGTCGATGTCGGAGCAGGACTTCTCGTCGTGCAGCATGCGGATCGACCACAGTTTGCGGGCGAGCTGGGCCGCCTTCTCCTTGGTGTCCTCGTGCGTGACCCCGACGAGCACGCACAGCCCCTCGCCGTCGATCTCGCCGACCGTCTCGCCGTCCACGACGACGCTCGCGCCGTCCACTCTCTGCACCACCGCACGCATGGGGTCCATGATGCCGTGCGGCCGAAACGCGCTGCGCGGGTGCCCGGGAGAGCGTTCCAAGACCCACCGGCAGGAACCAGGCAGGAACCGGACCGGTGATCTCTTATGAGGGCATTCTTATTGCCCCTTAACGCCTCCATCCGGGGCAGATCGGTGGCACTCGGTCACGTGAGGGCGGCACGGGGTGGCACGATGCGTCTGTCGCGGCCCATCCATGGGGGGTGCCGCGCTGGTCGAGGGGACGGTAGAGGTACATGAGCACATCGAGTACCGGGCAGCCGCCCGGGGTTGTGGCGCCCGCCCTGTCGGACGTCCTGGCACAGCACCGGCCGCCCGTGCAGCGCACGGACAGCCCCCTGGCCGTCGATCCGCCCGGGCACGATCTGTCCGCGCTGCGGCTGAGTGAACTGCGCGCCGTGCGCCGGGACGCCCAGCGGGACGAGGCCGATCTCAGCTACGTACGGCGGCTGCTCCAGGGCCGTATCGACATCCTGCGGGCGGAGCTGGCACGGCGCGGCGGCCGGGCGGCCCCCGAGGGCGTCATGGAGCGGCTCGCGGAGATCCTCAAGGACACGCCCGCCCGCCAGCGCTCCTCCGCCCGCCATGTGACGCTCGGCACACCGCACGGAGAGGAGTACCGGCGGCTGGCGTCCCGGATGCTCAGCGAGGTCGAGCTGTCGGACCTCCAGGCGCGCACGGACGAGGAGTTGGGCGCGGGGATGATCCGGCTCGTGGGGTACGAGCGGCAGGTCTCCCGGCGGCGGCAGCACCTGCAGCGCACGGCCGATGATTGCAGTGCGGAAATCGCACGCAGGTACCGTGAAGGAGAAGCGCAAGTAGACGACCTGCTCATGTGACGTGAGGGCCCCGGCGAACCCGGGGCCCCGAGTGTGCACGGGGGTGTTCGCCCCGGCCGGAGAACCTCCGGGCCGGGCGTCGCCGGGCGGGTCCCCGTCCCGGAGGCCACCGCCCATGTCGACGTCCGCCCAGCCCACCTCGTCCGCCGAGCCCACCACGTCCGTTCCGTCCCCCGCGCCCCCGGTGCTCGCCGAGGTGGTGCGCTCCGGGTTCGTGGAGGGGCGGCACCGCGGAAGCCTGGTGCTGCTGGCCGCCGACGGTTCCGTGGAGTTCGCGCTCGGGGACGCGACGGCACCGGTCTTCCCCCGCTCCGCCAACAAGCCGATGCAGGCGGCCGGGGTGCTGCGCGCGGGGCTGGAGCTGGCCGGGGAGCGCCTGGCGCTCGCCGCCGCGAGCCACTCGGGCGAGGCGTTCCACCGGGAGCTGGTGCGGCGGATGCTGACGGAGCACGACCTGAGCGCCGAGCAGCTCCAGTGCCCGCCGGACCTGCCGCTGGACCCGGCGGAGGCGGAGGCGTATCTGGCGTCGGGGGCCGTGCGGGAGCGGATCACCATGAACTGCTCCGGCAAGCACACGGCGATGCTGGCGGCGTGCGCGCTGCGGGACTGGCCGCTGGACTCCTACCTCGACCCCGCGCACCCGCTGCAGCGGCTGATCCACTCGGTGGTGGAGGAGGCGGCCGGTGAGCCGGTGGCGGCGACCGGCACGGACGGCTGCGGTGCCCCGCTCATGGCGATCAGCCTCGTCGGCCTGGCCCGGGCCTTCCGCTCCTTCGTTCTCGCGGCACCGGGCACGGCGGAACGCCGGGTGGCGGACGCGATGCGCGCGCACCCGGAGTACGTGGCCGGCACCCGGCGGCCCGACACCTGGCTGATGCGCGAGATTCCCGGCGCCCTGTCGAAGATGGGCGCGGAGGCCGTCCAGGCGGTGGCGCTGCCCGAGGGCCGGGCCCTCGCGTTCAAGGTGGACGACGGCGGCACCCGGACGCTGGGCCCGGTCCTCGCCCGGGCCCTGACCCTGATGGGAGTGGACGCCCCGGTGGTGGCCCGGATCGGCCGGGCACCCCTGCTGGGCGGAGACCGGGAGGTCGGCGGGATACACGCGGTCTTCTAGTCGGGCCGCCTGACGAAGCCCTGTCAGGGGGTGTGGCTGTTATCGTCCCTCGCATGGCTGAACTGCTCGCTCCCACCGGACGGTTGCATTCCTCGTGGCTCACGGCGCGTGACGAGTGGCAGCCCGGTGCTCACCAGGACGGGGCCGGGCTGCGTCTGGTCGGTGACGACGACCTCGACAGCCCGGAGGGGTTCGCCTCGTGGGTCGAGCGACTGCGACAGCAATCGGACCGGTCGCTGCCCGTCGGGGAAGGACGCGTCCACGCCACCCACTGGTGGATCGTCGACGGCGAGACGTACCTGGGGGCCATCGACCTTCGGCACTATCTGAACGCCTTTCTGCTGGAAGGCGGCGGACACATCGGCTACAGCGTTCGGCCTTCTGCCAGGAGACGCGGACTGGCCACGTGGGCGCTGGAAGCGGTTCTGCTCAAGGCGCCGACGCTCGGTCTGGACCGGGTCCTCCTCACCTGTGACGAGGGCAACGTCGGCTCGGCGCGCACCATCGAAAGCAACGGCGGCGTCCTCGAAGACGTACGCAGCACCGCATCCGGGGTCAAGCGCCGCTACTGGATCACGCTCGATGACGCTGGGCACAGCCGTTCATCGATGGCCGCGACGAGGACGGCCGCCTCGTAGCGGACGGCTGGTTTGTGGTACCTGGTGGCCACGGCGCGTGGTCTTCCAGCCACCCGCCGGCCGGCCCCGGACCAGTCGTAAATTCACACGACGCCCGGGCCCGCCGACCCCTAGCGTGGCCGCATGAGCCACGCTGAGGACATCGACGTACGGAGCATCACCGAGCCCGATATCAAGGAGTGGAGCCGCGCCTTGAACGCCGGCTTTCTCCGGCCTCCGGGTCTCTCCGATCACGACGTCGCCGACCTCGCCACGCGCCTCACCCTGTCCCGCACCCTCGGCGCCTTCGACACCGGCGCCCCCCGCTCCCCGGACGGGGGGACCCCGATCGTGGCCACCTTCCGCTCCTTCCCCCAGGAGCTGACCGCGGTCGGCGGCGCCCCCGTCCAAGCCGACGCGATCACCAACGTCTCCGTCACGGCCACGCACCGCCGCCGTGGTCTGCTGAGCCGCATGATGGCCCTCGACCTCGCCGCCGCGAAGGAACGCGGTGACGTCGTCGCCACGCTCATCGCCGCGGAGTACCCGATCTACGGCCGCTTCGGCTTCGGTCCGGCCACCCACACCGCCCAGTGGTCCGTCGACATCCCCCGCACCGGCCTCGACCGCCACCGCCCCGTCCCGGACGACGGCGGCCGTATCGACCTCGTCGACGGCGCCGACGTCCGCAGGCTGGGCCCGGGGCTGCATGAGCGCCTCCGCGGCGGCCAGGCCGGCGCCATCGACCGCTCCGAGCGCTGGTGGCGGTTCATCACGGGCGCGATCCGCTTGGACGCCCGGCCCTGGACCGAGCCGTTCCACGCCGTGTACCGCGGGCCCTCCGGTGAGGTGGAGGGCCTGGTCAGCTATGTGTGCGAGAACCGGTGGGGCGACGACAAGCGGCCCGGTGGCGAGGTGACCGTCAAGAGCCTGATCGCGACAGGGCCGGCCGCCGAGCGTGCCCTGTGGCACTACCTCTGCTCGATCGACTGGGTCACGACGGTACGGACGGACGACCGCGCCCCGGACGACCTGCTGCCGCACCTTCTGCCCGATCCCCGTGCCGCCCGTCTCGTCACGCACGCGGACTGGCTGTGGGTGCGGATCCTGGATGTCGTACGGGCCCTGGAGGCACGGACGTACGACACCGCCGGCACGCTCGTCCTGGAGGTCGTGGACAAGGCGGGGCTGGCCGGCGGCCGTTACCGGCTTCAGGCCGGACCGGACGGCGCGCAGTGCACGCCGACCGGCCAGGAGCCCCAACTGACCCTGCCGGTAGGTGAGTTGGCGGCCCTGTGGCTGGGTGACGAGTCCGCCGTGCGGCTCGCGGCGCTCGGGCGGCTGAGCGAACAGCAAAAGGGCGTCGCCTCCGTGGCCGACGCCCTGCTGCGTACGTCCAGGCGGCCGTGGTGCCCGGACTCCTTCTGAGCCGTCGCAGGCTCGCTCGCGGATGGTGCTCCTTCCCGTGCGGTGGTGGCTGCCGTGCTGTGCATCCGTAGCTATTCGGTTGTGAGCTGTTCGGTTGTGGTGGTGCGGGTGGTGCAGGCCGACCGGGCTCCCGGCTCCCCTCCGGAAGGGAGCCCGGTCGGCCGGACTGCCGGAGCCTGAACCTCCGGTCAGCCGGGCTGGGCGAGCGGCGTCACGACGTCACGGTGACCAACCTTCCCAAAATGTGACCATGTCACTCAAGACCGCTCAAGTTTGCTCAACTTCTGTCGAAGTTGGCGACCAACTTCGACTTACTTATCTCCACTTGGAGTCGTCTCATAACCACCTTCCACTGAACTGCCAAAAGATGGCGTGAAGTTGTAACGTTTGGCCGTGGAAGCGGAACACGCTGACGCCCATGGGCGGATGAGGTCACCACAGCCACAGAGGTCCCACCACGACGTGGCCGAAGCACTGCGCAGCCGGATCAGATCCGGGGTGCTGCGACCGGGCCAGCGGATGCCCACTCAGGCCGAGCTGGCGGACGAGTTCGGCGTGGAGCGGGGTGCCGTACGCCAGGCGCTGCGCATCCTGCAGTCGGAGCATCTGCTCACCGATGTCTCCCGGGGAAGCCCGGCGACCGTGGCGCGGCAGGCGGTCGAGGCGCCGGCCGGACCCGGGGACCCGCCCCAGCCCACGACGGTGGCGCTCGCCCCGCGGATATCCGCCGCGTTCACCGCACCGCACGTGAAGATCGACGCCCTGTGCCTGACCTCGGTATCGCTGACCCTGGCGATGGGCGGGCCGCTGCGCGAGATTCACGCGGGACGCATAAAACCGGCCAGAGTCGATGTGCGCGTGCTGCTGCCGAGCGGCCGGATCGACCTGGCGTTCCCCACCCCGGTGGAGGGCCCGGACGACGACCGGCTGCACGGGCGCTGGCTGGCGCAGCGCAACGCACAGGGCCACGTCCTGCGGCACAACCTGCTGGCGCTGCGCCGTACGCACGGCATCGACGTGCACGTCTCCTTCCGCGCGCTGCCCTTCACCCCGCCCGTCAAGCTCTACCTCCTCAACGGGTCGGAGGCGCTGTTCGCCTACTACACGCTGACGCGCCACGGCCACGAGATCGACCAGAAACACCTGGACGTGTACGACGCCGAGGGCACGCGGTCCCTGCTGTTCTGCTTCGCGCGGGGGCCGGACCTGCTGGACACGACGTTCGTGGAGCAGTCGCACGCGTGGTTCGACGCCCTCTGGGAAACGATCACCACGGACCTGACACTCTCCTGATGACCTCTGATACGACGCGGACCATGCCGGTGACAGCAGAGACCGAGAGACTGCGCGAGCTGGTCGAGAGCGCACGCTTCGTGCTCTTCGACTTCGACGGACCGATCTGCCATCTGTTCGCGCGCCACCCGGCGGCCGAGGTCGCACGGGCGATGAAGGAGTGGCTGCGCGGGCAGGGACTGGGCCCGCTGCTGACCGAGGAGGAGAGCGCGCAGCCCGACCCCCAGGTGCTGCTGCGCACGGTCCACCGGCGGCACCCGGGGAGCGATCTCGTGGCCGAGCTGGAGGAGATGCTCACCCGGCACGAGTTGAGGGCCGTCCCCAGCGCCATGCCCACCCCGTACGCCGATCCGCTCATCCGCACCTGGACCGCGTGCGGCGCCCGGCTCGCGATCACCACCAACAACTCGGCGCGTACGGCCTCCGCGTATCTGGCCGGCCGGGGACTCGTCGGCTGCTTCGCCCCGCACATCTACGGCCGTACACACGCACTCCACCAGCTGAAGCCGGACCCGTACCACCTGAACCGGGCCCTGCGGGCGATGGGCGCGGCCTTGGGGAACAGTGTGATGATCGGGGACGCACCGTCCGATCTGCGGGCCGCGGAGCAGGCCGGGGTGCCGTTCCTCGGCTACGCGCGCAACGAGGAGAAGGAGGCGCGCCTGCGCGAGGCGGGCGCGGAGGTGATCGTGCGCTCGCTGGAGGCGGTGCTGTGGATTCTGCGGGGGCGGGCCCGGGCCGGGCGCCGCACAGGGCCGGCTGCGTGAACAGCGCGGCGAGGACGAACGCGGCGTGATCCGAGGGTGCGGGCACGAAGGAATCAGCCATCTGCGGGGAATGACTATCTGCAGATGATGCGCGAGAGGAAGCACGCCTTCCACCAGCTCTGCCAAGTTGGTGACCAACTCTCCCTTAACTGTCCTTAGTTGGTCGTGAGTAATAAGCGAGTCTTAAACAACTCCTTCTAGATGGACGGAGGTTGTAACGTTTGGTCGTGACCCAGGAGAACGTCGTAGCGAACGGCAGCAGAAGGTCTTCACCTCGGGAGATCGCCGACGCGCTGCGGTCCCGTATCCGTACCGGCGACCTGAAGGCCGGCGACCGGCTGCCCACCCAGGCCGAGTTGGCCGAGGAGTTCGGGGTGGAGCGGGGCGCGGTCCGCCAGGCCGTGCGCGCCCTCCATGAGGAAGGCCTGCTCAGCAACGTCAGCAAGGGCAGCCCGCCACGGGTCGCCGGACCCCCGCCGGTCAGCGACGAGCCGCAGCCGACGATGGTCGCACTGGCGCCGAGGCTCACGGAGGCGTTCGCGGCGCCGCATGTCCGCATCGACGCGGCCTGCCTGACCGCCGAGACGCTGATGCTGGCCCTCAGCGAACCGGTACGGCAGATCCACGAGGACCGTATCCGCCCCCAGTCGATCGACGTGCGGATCCTCCTGCCCTCCCGGGAGATCAACCTCGCGTTCCCGATCTCCGTCACGAGCCCCGGCGACGAGGACCCGGTCCACCAGCGCTGGCTCGAGCAGCGCAACGCCCAGGGGCACGTCCTGCGCCACAACCTCCAGGCCCTGCGCGCGACGCACGGCATCGACGTCCGGGTGACCTTCCGCGCCCTGCCCTTCACCCCGCCCGTGAAGCTCTACCTCCTCAACGGCGCGGAGGCCCTGATCGCGTACTACATGCTCACCAAGCGGGAGGAGGAGGTGGGGAGCCGGACCCTGGAGATGTACGACACCCTGGGTGCCAAGTCGCTCCTCTTCTCCTTCGAGCGCCGGACGGGCACCCGGGACGCCGCGTTCGTGGAGCAGTCCCAGAAGTGGTTCGACGCCCTCTGGGAAACCATCACCACGGACCTGACACTCTCCTAATGACCCTTGATACGACACAGACTGATCAAAACGCGGAAGAGACGGAAGAGACGGAAGGGAACGAGCAGGTGCGGGAACTGATCGGTCCCGTGCGTTTCGTGCTCTTCGATTTCGACGGGCCGGTCTGCCGCCTGTTCGCGCGGCACTCGGCCGAGGGTATTGCGAAGGACCTGGTCGAGTGGCTGGCGGGGCGGGGGCTGCAGGACCTGCTGACGGAGGAGGAACGCGTCCACCCGGATCCCATGGCCGTCCTCCACGCGGTGAACCGCCGGCGCCCGCACAGCGATCTGGTGGCCGAACTGGAGGAGCGGCTCACCCGGCAGGAGCTCAAGGCGGTGGTCTCCGCCCGGCCCACCGCCTACGCGGATCCGCTGATCCGGACCTGGGCCGCCCGTGGGGCGAGACTGGCCATCACGACGAACAACTCGCCGCGGACCGCCGCCGGCTACCTCGCCGACCGCGGCCTGACCGGCTGCTTCGCCCCCCATGTCTATGGCCGCACCCGTGATCTGCACCAGCTCAAGCCGGACCCGCACTGCCTCAACCGTGCCCTCGGCGCGCTGGGCGCCTCGCTGTCCTCCGCCCTGATGATCGGCGACACCCCCTCCGATCTTTACGCGGCCCGGCAGGCCGGGGTGCCGTTCCTCGGCTACGCGGGCAGCGGCCGCCAGAAGGAGGCGCTGCGGGAGGCGGGAGCCGAGTGCGTCCTGGTCTCGCTCGAACCGGTGCTGCGGATCCTGCGCGAACGCATCTGACGCGCGCGCAGGGCTCCGTGTTCATGGAGAGCATGCGGGGGTGGTTCGACTCCCGCCGACCGCTGCCGGCCGAGGAGATCCGACCTGCGCCCCGGGCCTGTGCGGGCTCACGGCGCGTGCACCTTCCGAGTGCCGCGAGCGCCCGAATCCGCGGGGAATGCCGTGCCCGTTCTTCGGTATGGGGACCGATGCCCTAGGGTGTGCCCACCTCGTTCGCGGCGCATGAACATCGAGGATGCCGCACAGTCATGCAGGAGTCATCGTTGGGCGGTCCGCCACAGCCTGACCACCGCGCTCTCGGGCGGTCGCCGGACGACGCGTACGCAAGGTTTCTGCGCTACGCCCGGGCACTGGGCTCCTTCGACCGCGGCCATCACCACCTGAACTACACGGTGAGGCCGCTGACCGAGCAGGACTCCGCTCTGGTGGCGGGAGACGACGGCGCGGCGGTCACGGTGCGGCAGCGGATCCCGTCCGCGCTGCCCGTGGCCATCAGGACCTGGCAGGACGAGTCAGAGATCCTCGACGCGGTCCGGGGCGTCCTGCCGCACGTGCCGCGCTGTCTGGCCAGGCACCAGGACATCGTCGTACTCAGTCACGTCGAGGGCGTCCCCCTGTCGAGCATCCGCCCCGACGGCACCCCGCTGGACTCCGGCCTCATCACCGCCCTGGCGGGCCTGCTCGCGGACATGACCCAGGTACCGCGACGGCACCTGCCGCCGCTGCCCGTGTCCTGGCCGCGGTCCAGCCGGGACGGCAGGGCCTTTCTGCGCGCCCTCGCCCGTGCGGCGGAGGAGCAGATCAGAGTGCGCAACTGGCCCCGGTTCGGCGGTCTGTTCGCGATGCTGGGCATCCCCGAGGACGCCATGGTCCGCTTCGCGGAACGGGTGCCCGCGCTCATCAGCCGCCCCTTCAGCCTGCTCCACACCGATCTGCACCGGGACAACGTCATCGTGTCCCTCCCCGGTGATCGGCCGCTGGTCTGCGTCGACTGGGAGCTGGCCACGTACGGCGATCCCCTGCACGACCTCGCCACCCACCTGGTGCGCATGCGGTACCCGAGCCATCAGGGGGACGAGGTCGTCGAAACCTGGCGCACGGTCATGGGGGAGCGGCGCGGCAGGGCCGTCCACGGACTCGACCGGGACCTGAAGCACTATCTGGCCTTCGAACGCGCCCAGTCCGTCTATCCGGACGTGATGCGCGCCGCCGAGTCGCTCGGCGACTCCTTCGACCAGCGTGACCTGGATGCCGCCACCCAGGCGGTGCACGGGGCGCTGGTGGCGGCGCAGGAGCCGCTGTGTCTGAAGAACGTGCCGGACGAGCGGCAGATCGAACGCGTCCTCTTCCGGTGGAACGAGTCCCACAGCGTCCGGCCCCGCCGGGAACACACCACGTCCCAGCTCGTCTGGGAGCGCGACCAGCGGGTTCCCCTCCGTCCGGACTTCCCCCTCTGGGCGGTCAGCCGCGCGCTGTTCGAGGAAGGGGCCGCGTCGGCGGACCAGGTGTTCAAGGGCACGGCCCACCTCAACACGGCCGTGCGGGTGCAGGGGGTCGACTTCCCGGTCATGGTGCGCCGCAAGGCGGGATCGTCGGTCCCCCTGGAGCGGCGCTTCCTCAACGAGCACGTGGTGCTGGGCGCGATCGAACAGACCGGGGTCCGGGTGCGCGCGCCGCGGGTGCTGGCCCTGGGCACCAGCGGACTGCGCGAGCAGTTCACCATCCACACCTACGAGGGGCCGGTGGGCGGCATCCGGCCGCCCGCCCACCCCGAGGACGGACTGCTGCCGCACGAGGCGGACGACCTCGTCGACCAGCTCGCCGAACTGACGGCCGTCCCCCGTGACCGGGTGGACCCCGTCTTCAGGGACGTGGACTTCTACTCCTGGCTGCGGGCCGAGCTGGTCCGCCTGGTCGGTGAGCTGCCCAAGGGCACCAGGGACCTGGCCCGGGAACTGGGACTTCCGGACAGTGTCCGGCTCGACGAGATCCTCACCCGCCACATCCTCGCCCCGCGCCGGTCGGTGCTGCTGCACGGCGACCTCAACCCGTGGAACCTCGTACGCCGCGCGGACGGCGGCCTCACCCTCATCGACTGGGAGATGGCCATGATCGGCGACCCGCTGTACGACCTGGTCCGCCATATGCATCTGACGCCCACCCGCCCGGACATCCGCCGGCGGCTGCTGAGCCGCTGGTCACGCCGGTTGCCGGACGACTGCACCAAGGGCTGGCAGGACGACTGGCGGGTGTACCGGTGGATCGAGATCATCCGCTCCGCGTACGTGGACCTGGACCGCCTGGTGGCGGGCGAGGGCCTGGCGGCCCCGAACGTGCGCCGGGCGGTGGACACCTACGCGATGACGCTGGTGGAGGCGACGGCCGCGCTGGGCCTGCGGGACAGATCCACCATCAACCCGCACCTCGCCCGAGCACTGCCGTACGGGCGCCACAGGGACCACGGGGACCACAGGTCGCACCGGGCGGTGGGCACCGCGCCGGGCACCTGACGCGCCCCGCTCGCCCGGTGCCGAGTGACCACCACCCGAGCACGCCGCCGAGGGACGCTTCGCCAAGGCTGAGGTCGGTGGCAGAGGCGACGCTGAAGCGGCATTGCGGATGAAGACGGCGCGCGTTTTCGATCACGCCGGGTGAGAGATCGACGCCGGACACGTCGAGTCCGCGCTCCGCGAGGTAGGCGGTCACCGTTCCGGGCCCGCATCCGACATCGAGGACCGGTCCAAGCCCGCTCACTGTGTCAGCGAAAGCGTCGATCGACGCCTTGAGCCAGGGGTGCCTACGGATGTCGCCGACTCCCGTCGTCACCACCATGTGGGCGTAGTTGTCCGCCACCCGGTCATAGGACTCACGGACCGCGTCGAGATCGGCCGGGCGGCCAATACGGCGTGCGCGCATCCGCCAACGATAGGACGACGGGTCCGCTGTGATGACGCTCGTTGAAACCGACCACCCCCTGCTCGGGGGTGGCCCCACGCCTGCTCAGTGGATCTCCCCCGCTCATACGCACCTGACCTGCGGACGGGCGCCACAAGGAAGGGCCGCCCGACAGCCAGCTAGGCCGGTTCTGATGGATCTTGGACAGTGCTGGTCCACCGCATTCGACGGGAGGCGAAGGTGGCGCGAAGTCGGGTGGCCCATGTGCGAGTGTCGTCGTTCACGGTGGGATCATCGGCGAGGGCTGCGAGCAACTGCGCGGCGCGTTCGTTGGTTCGGACGAAGGAACCAGCCTCATAGTGACCCTCGAGGTCGGCTAGAGCCCTGGCGGCCTTGAGCCGGGCCTTATCGTCCAGGCCAGTGTCGCCGGCGATGGCGGCCAGGGACTCGATGCCCTTCTGCTTGTGGCCGGTTCCTCCGTAGCCGTGGCTCCCGCGCCTGTGTTCCGCCGCGCGGACCAGGAACCGGGCAGCCTCCGCGCGGGTGTCGGCGTTCTGGGTGGCGTCATCGGCGAGGGCGGCGAGCAGGCTCGCGCCTTCCTCTGTATTTCCCTCGATGATCAGGCCGTGGGCGACCCAGACGAGGGCGTGACTGTCGAAGGCGCTCTCTTTGGGAAGGGCGGCGCGCAAGGCAGGGGCTCGTTCGTCGCCGAGGAGGACGAGCGCCCGGGCAGCCGGTACGCGTCCGTCGGTGTGCAGGGTGGTGTCGCCGCAGCAGCGGGCGAGGCGGGCGAGGAGCCGAGTCCCCTCCTCCAGGTGTCGGTACCCGTTTACCTTGGCCATGGCCCAGGCGGCCACGACGCGGTGTTCACCATTCAGGTCGGCGTCGCGGGCGATGGCCGCGAGTAGGTCGGGGGCACGTGGGTCACCGAGGCGGGCCAGGCCTCGGGCGGACGCCAGGCGGATGGCGCCCCGCAGGCGTGCGTCAACGGCGAATTCGGCCAGGCACTCGGCTTTCAACTCCCTGCGCCCCGCCCCGTCGGCCAGGGTCTGAACGGCACTCAGCGCGATACTGCCGTCCAAGGATGTGTCGGCGGCGAGGGCCGCGAGCACCGCGGTGGACTCGTCGTCGCCAAGCTGGGCAAGGCGTTCCGCGGCGGCCCCACGGTCATACGGGTCCACTCCGGTGTCCCTGGCGATGGCCGCGAGCAGGGCGGGCGCGCGCTCGTCACTGATCTGGGTCAGCCCCCTGGCGGCCTGTATGCGGAACTCCCCGGCCAAGGCGGTGTCCCCAGCGAGTTGGGCCAGCTGTTCGGCCGCGCTATTGCCCAGGTTGGACAGGCACCAGATTCCCTTGACGAGGTGGGGATCGTGCTGGGCAGGGGTGCGAATGGCAGCGGTGAGCAGCCTGACGGTCCGGGCGTCGCCGACCTCTGCGAGGGTGCGGGCGGCCTTCGCTCGCGTAGGGGCGTCCAGGGCGGTGTCACCGGCGATGTCGGCGAGGAGATCAGCGCCAAGTTCTCGGGAAACGTACTTGGCCAGGTCCCAGGCGGAGTCCATGCCGTGGTCATATTCGAGCGAGGGGGTGTTGACGAGGGCGGCGAGCGGCGCGGCGGCGCGCTCGTCACCGAGGAGGGCGAGGGTCCGAGCGGCAAGCACCCGGTGAACGGCCTTCAACGTGCCGTCGTCGGCGAGAGCGGCGAGCAGCTCGGTGCTCTCGTCCCGGTACCCGGGTACCTTGGCCAGGGACCAGGCAGCTGATATGCGGTGTGCCTGCGGCAGGGTCGCGTCGTTGGCGAGGGCGGAGAGCAGCCGGGCGCCTTCCTCCCGGTACACGGGCAGCGTGGTCAACTTCCGGGCGGCTCGGGCGCGTTGGCCGGCTTTCAAGGTGGGGTCGTTGGCGATGTCAACGAGTGGGGCGGCTGCCCGCGGGTCTGCAAGGACGGCCAGGGCCTGGGCCGCCGTGATGCGGCTGTCCCTGGGCATACCGGTGTCGTTGGCGAAGCGCATGAGCAATGTGGTGCCGTCGTCTCTGCGGCCGTCGATCTCGGCCAGGAACCGGGCCGCCAGGATGCGGAGGGTGTCGCTCAAGGTGGCGCGGCGGGCGAAGTCAGCGAGCTGGTCGGCCGCCGGTTCGCGGACGATCTCGGCCAGTGTGCGGATGGCAGTGGCGCGAGTCTGGGCGTTCAGCGTGGTGTCGTCGACGATGGCGGTGAGTAATGTGGCGCTGCGCGGGTCGTGGAGTCGGGCCAAGGCGAGGGCGGCGCGCAGCCGGTTGCGGCCCTGGGTGGCGTAGGAGACGAGCAGAGCGGCGCCCTCTTCTCGGTGTCCCTCGACCTGAGCCAGCGCTTCGGCAGCCGCCAGGCGGTGGTCGGCGTGCAGGTTGGTGTTCTCGGCGAAGCGGACGAGCAGAGCGGCGGTGTTTCCGGATGGAAGGTTGGTCTGCAGGCGTACCTGTTCGACGAGGAACGAGCATGCGAGCCTCCCTCCGCGCGTCCCGAGGCGCTCCAGCACCCGGATGATGTCGCGCGCTGTGTGATCGCCGGCCGCGAAGAGGCCGTCGAGGAGGAAGCCGAGGTAGGACGAGCTCATACGGTGCAGCTTCCAACCCTCGAAGACCCTGGCCTTGAAATCCGCACGCAGGAAGGGGAACAGGTCGTGTACCAGCTGGGCGCGTGCCCGTTCGTCTCGGGTGGCGTGGCGGGCGGCGTGGTACTCGAGGAGGGTCTGGTGTGGGAAGTCGAAGTGGCCCGCGCGTTGCACCAGCAGACCGGTGGAGCGCAACAGGTCGCCCAGGAACGCGTTCCAGAGTGGTTCTTGCAGCCGCGTCGGCCGCCTCACGTCGAACTGGGCAGCCAAATAGGAGGCCAGGATCCGGAGGGCCGGGGAGCTGTCGCCCTTGATCCGCTCATGGGCCAGGTGGTCGATCAACTCCGGCAGGTGGTCGCGTACCTGCTGGGCCGCCTGCTCAGCCGCCCGGTTGTCCCGAGGAATCTGGTGACGGTCCTTGAGTTGGCGGATCGCCTCCTCATGGGTGCGTGCCACGTGCTTGTGAGTGTTCTGCGCGTACAGCATCTCGACGAATGCCTGGTACGCCCCGGTACGGCCGTCGGGGAGGGGCTTGGTCGGGTCGGCGGCATAGAGCTGGCACAGCATGGAGGCCATCAGCGGGATGCGGGCCAAGCTGATCAAGCCGGTCCGTTGCAGGTGAGCCGTGAACTGCCGCACATGGCCCCCGGCGTCCGGCAGGTCACGGAACCATCTTTGTGCATACGTGCGTACGTCGGCGGCGGTGAAAGGTTGCAGTTCGAAGTGGGCGGCATCGGGGCCGAGGCGGTCAAGCTCCCCCTCGGGCAGGGGGCGGGTCGCGACAACGAATCGGTACACCAGCGGCTTCTGTACGGCCTCCCGGGCCAACCGCTCAAGCAGGTCGAGACGGCTGGCGTGGTCGGGAACCTCGTCGAGTCCGTCGACCAGCACCAGCCAGGGAATGCCGGGCAGTGGATGGCGGCCGAAGAATTCCTCGGGCAGTTCTGCGCGCAGCCCGTACGGGCCGAGTTCTTCTGTGACGGCGCGGGCCAAGACCCGGGGCAGAAGGGGGGCACCCACCAGGCTCGTGGCACGGATCAGGACAGGAACCGCAGTGAGACCCTGACCGCCGTCTCCGCTCCCTCCGCGTTCCGCGTCATCTGCCCGGTTCAGCCAGTGGCTCGACGCCAGCGCCAAGTGGCGGCGCAGCAAGGTGGACTTGCCGCCCCCGGGGCCGGCCGAGAGCACGCGCAAGCGGTCACCATCGGCGAAGACGGTTTCGGTAGCCATCAGCGGCCCGCCCCGAGCCTCAGCCACTCCGGCCCGCCCGCCTGCCTCAGCCGGTGAGCGGACGTCGAGGGGCAGCGGGTCGTCATTGTGGCCGAGCCCACGGCCGGCCCACTGCTGCAGATAGACCTCGGCCAGGGATGCGGCGGCAGCACCATCGACGAGGCCGGGGTATGGGTGGTGGTCGGCGGCGAGCCGAGCGGCCCGCAAGTACCGGTCAAGGTGTGGCTCGGGGGCGTCGGCACGGCTGTTGCAGGCGGCGTGATCCGGTTGCGGCGGTCGGACGTAGTACGTGACGTGGTCGGCGTGGCCGACGGCGAGCCCTCCGCCGGATGCGCTGATGACGGTATGAGCCGAGATGATCTGTGGGGCTTCGGAGGAGCCGGGTCCGTTCAGCCTTGTGTCGGGCCCGGCGTCGGAGGGGTTCCCAATGTCACGTCCCCAACGCGCAAGGCGGCTACGGAGCCATGGTCGGCCCTGATATCCACATCGCCGCCGATGGCCTGTCCACGGTCACCGGCGGACACGGTGCCCGGGGCGACCTGAGCGTCGAGCAGAGCACGCAGTTCCTCGGCGGCCCGCTCCTGCTCGCACTGACTCAGACTCTCCAGGGCCCGCTCGAAGTGCGCCTGCCACGCGGCCTGTTGCCTGATAGCGACCGTGTCGGCTTCACTGCCCCCGGCGGCGGCCATGAGCGCGTCCGCGCTTCGATCGAGGCGCTCCAACTCGACACGCTCTCGCTCCTCATCTCCGTGCCCGAACCATCGGGCGACCGCATGCTGGAATCCCGTCCAGGTACTGGTTCCTGCCGCCTGCACCACCGCGGTACCTCCCGCTGCGGCCAGTGCCGTGAACGCCTCCGCCAGCATCCGCCGTCCTCTCGTCCGCCGATTCAGTCGGAGATTCCGCGTCCGACGCCTGAGATCGTATTGCTCGGTGCCGTCCGGTCGCAGAGCCTCGGCCAAGACAATGTCCCACGGCGCTCGACGGTTCCCAACGCCCGCTGGGGCTGGGCAAGCGCATCATAAGGTGCGGCATTATGAACTGACTGTTGCGCAATAGTAAACCTCGTCCCCCGCGACGCCAGGGTTCTCGGGCCGCCCGACAACCCGCCCGCCGTTCGGGCTGGTCAGGCCTGTCCAGGGTGGGCAACGCGCAGCGTGGAGCGCCGCAATGCCGCCGCAGGTGCCCTGGGGCTCTGACTGCGGTGCTTACGGTTGAGTGGGACGAGCGGGCTCCTCCTCTCCCGCTCAACCGTGGGCAGCCGCCTCTGGGGGCGTGCATCGCGAAAGTCCACCGATCGCCCCGGCGTTCCTGGTGGGGTGAGCCTGCGGGATCCCACTGGACTTGGGCGTGCCGGTGCGCCGGCCTGAGCTTGCTCACGCGATGGGGTCCGGTGCACCTGCTGCAACACCGCCAAGCGCCGGGTGGAGTGTCAGCGCGCTGCGAGGTCTGCGAGCAGCTCGGCGGCGGGCTTCGGGTGGACGAGCCAGCGCAGGTGACTCCCCTGGAGTGTCCGGACGTCGAAGGGGTTGTCCGGTGTGAGCGCGTCGGCTTCGCGAATCATGCGGTCCTGCACGGCGGGCGGAACGCTGGCATCGGCGGCCAGGCGCACATAGGGCGGCTGGTGTTCGGACGACGGATTCTGCTACTTCGGCCTGTGGATGGTGGGGATCGGTCGGGAAGCCTTCGTGCGGGCAGTGATCGATCCCGACGCTCTGGCCGACACTCCAGAGGTTCAGTGCCTGGTGGGTCGCCCTCGGGAGCTCTGGAACGACGACTGGCCGGAGTGGGAGTCTCTCGACTACGTCGCCATGGAGGCGTATGGGCTACTCACCCGCGCGGATGACGACTGCGGCGACGCATTCTATGAAGCGGTCGAAGCCGAGCAGGGCGCTGTAGGCGGCAATCCAGGGGCGCGCGGCGAGCAGTGGGACGTGCGATGCGAAGACGAGGCGATGCGCAAACTGCCGAGGCTGAGCGTGATGTTTCCCCTCCGGCCACTGGCCCGGTAGGCGCGAAAGCGCGAGGCATCAGGCCGAGGCTTCGGGGGTGTCGACAGACAGGCGATGCCACGCGTGGCCGCAACCGTCGGAGCAGAAGCGCTCTCGTCGGCGTTCGTCGGCGACGGCCAGCACCGCGATCAGTAGCCGGAATGACTTGAGGCGCTCGTCGTGCGGGGTGAGACTGGCGATCTTTCCGAGTTGCTGGTCGATCCGCCCTCGTGTGATCAGAACTGCCGGTGTGTGCGTGGCGCGGAGTCCGGCGCGTCGGATACTTTCCGGGCCGTCCTCGGCGGTGGCGCGGGCCTGAATTCAGAAATGTGACAGGAGGCGCAGGGTGTTGGACTGCTCTCAGTCGAGAGGCCCTCGAACCACTCGATTTCCTGTGGCATCGGCCGAAGCTCCTGGGCGAGTTCGTTGAGAATGATGTACGGATCAGTCATTCTCGCGCCCCCGTTGCGCTCGATTCACAGACTTTCCCGGTCATCCAAGCAGACCATCGGGTGCCTAGAAAGGCAGTTCGTCGGCTTCCAACGGCTCTGAGTACCTGTTTTCGATGCTGACATGACAGGATCTCGGCAGGGTTGCGAGCACCCTGGCGCAAGGTCCGAGGCGCTGTTCTACAACGGCATGAACCAGTGGATATCGAAGTATTTGGCGGTGGAGAGGGTGTGCTGCCTGTCGGTGAGCATGCGGTAGATGAATTCGGTGGTTGAGCCGTCAAACCGCTCCCAGACGTCACGGGCGTCATCGGTTACGAGGACGGGCCATTGGTCAGGGTCGGTGCCCTGTGCGAGCCAGAAGACCTCATCGGTCCCGTCGGGGGTTGTTCCCCATTTCAGCAGCCCACCTGGGGCCGGGAACACGTCGTACGGTTCCCAGAGGTTGCGGTGCTGCTCACGCCACTGGGCCAGCCATTCGGTGTCCCGGACAATGTCGGGAGCCGTTCCGATGTTGCGCTTGTGATGTCGTCCGCTCGGGACAGACAAGCTCAGGTAGCCGTCGAAGGCGCCGTATCCGAATAGTTCTGCCAGCTGCTTGTAGTCACTCGGTAGCGCGGTGCCCAGTCGGCTCTCGACATCTGCCCAGTCCACCGTGTGGGGCACATCCGCGCTCCATCCCGTGATGGCGACGACCTTGTCCAACCATGAGGCGTCCGGTGGCAGCCCGCCGGCCGCGGGGTCCGCTCGCTCGGCAATGAGTACCCCCGGTTGTATGCCGTCTCCAATACGGGTGGTACCGCAGCCGATCCACCGGCTCCGGCACGCCCAGGCGTGCATCTCAACCAGGTCCTGGCCGAACGGCTCGACAAGTGGCAGCCCGGTCCCCTCAGTCGTCTTCGGATCGGTGTGCCCGTTGTCGACGAGCGGGCGTGGACGCCCGTACCAGTTGCCCAGCTTCTCCAGTAGCGCGGGGAAGGTCATGTCTTGGGGCAGTGGTAGACATACATGGCCTGGCGCGTGCCCCGCCTCCTGGCATTCCAGGTGCCCGGTGTCTACCCACGCCAGGTGGTGCACCTTTTCGAGAAGGTCCTGCTCAGTCATGCCAGGACAGTAGGACAGGGCACGGACAGTCGTCGTTACAGCGTGAGCCCCAGCGTCTCCTCGGCTCGCTCCAGCTCCTCCGCTCGCGTACCCGCGCCGTCGGCGAGCGGCTCCGCACACGCTGCGGCAAAGTCCCGAACGAAGGCCCAGGCTCGCGCCCTGCCGGGTATCCCACCGCGCAGAGCTTGAGCCACGTCGAACTCGTCAACCATGCGGTGGACCGTACAGGCCGACCAGCTTCGCCGGGACTCCGCCAGGTCGTTTGCCGGAACCGCTGAGACTCGCCACATCTACTGAGAACGGACAACAGGACACTTCAAGACATCCCGGCCCCCGCGGCGCGGCGCACTCTTGCAAGCGGGTTGCTTGCAATTGTTAGCGGGGGTGGGGCACAGTGGAGGCATGGCATCGCTCAACGTCGGCAATCTCGGCGAGTACCTGCGCGAACAGCGGCGCAACGCGCAGCTCTCGCTCCGGCAGCTCGCCGAAGCCGCCGGGGTGTCCAATCCGTATCTGAGCCAGATCGAGCGCGGGCTGCGCAAGCCGAGCGCGGAGGTGCTGCAGCAGGTCGCCAAGGCGCTGCGGATCTCCGCCGAGACGCTGTACGTGCGGGCCGGCATCCTCGACGCCGAGCGGGACAGGGGGGAGGGCGCGACGTACGCCGTCATCCTCGCCGATCCCACGCTCACCGAGCGGCAGAAGCAGGTGCTGCTCCAGATCTACGAGTCCTTCCGCAAGGAGAACGGGTTCGAGATCGCGGCGGGCACGGCGGACGAGAACGGCCGGGTGGCCCCGAAGGCTCCGGACACGGACGACGTCCAGGACACCGACACCTCCGGCCCCCGCACGGCCGACGACAGCGATGCCGGTCCGCGGCGCGACACCCGTCGACCGGGCCGGCCGGCATGACCAGGCCGGTCGGGGCGACCGGAGCGCGAGCGGCGGACCGCCTCAAACCCTCAGTCGAAAGCCGAACCGGGAGGACTGTTCCCATGGCCATCACCGACGACCTGCGCAAGACCCTCAGCGACCCGACCCCGCTCTACTTCGCCGCCGGCACCGCCGACCTGGCCATCCAGCAGGCCCGGAAGGTCCCCGGTCTGGTCGAGCAGCTGCGCACCGAGGCCCCGGCCCGCATCGAGGCGGTGCGCAACACCGACCCGAAGGAGGTCCAGGAGAAGGCCGCGGCCCGTGCCAAGGAGGCCGGCGCCCGGGTGAAGGTGACGCAGGAGACCATCCAGGCGAGGGTCGGCGAGTTCCTGACCTCGCTCGACTCGGACCTGAAGAAGTTCGGGGGCACCCTCGACGCCGACCTGAAGAAGCTCGGTGAGACCGCCCAGGACATCGCCCTGCGTGGCGTCGGTGTCGCCGCCGAGTACGCGGTCAAGGCCCGGGAGACCTACGAGAAGGTCGCCGAGCACGGCGAGCAGGCCGTGAAGACCTGGCGCGGCGAGGCCGCCGACGAGATCGAGGACCTCGCCGTCGTCGTCGAGGGCAAGGCGGAGCCCGTCGAGGTCAGGGACGAGCAGAAGCCGGGCGAGGCCAAGGCCGAGCCCGCCGACGACAAGAAGGCCGCGCCGAAGAAGCCGGCGCCGGTCCGCAAGCCGGTGGCGAGGAAGACCACCCCGCCGGCCAAGTAGGCACCGCATGAGCGGCCCCGTGTGCGGCGGGCCACCGGTGACGGGCCGGGCACTTCGCCGGTGCTCGGCCCGTTGTACGGATACACGGCGGCCGGACACGGGTACGGTGGCCGTACAGAGGACTCGACCCGGGTGGTGGGCATTGTGCTGATGACGGCATTCGGCGGCTTCTTGTCGCTGCTCTATCTCGCCATGCTGGTGCTCGCCGTGGTGGCACTGGTGATGGCCACGCTGTACCGAGACGACGCGTATCGCGCCGCCGACAAGCAGAACAAGGGCTTCTGGCTGATCATCCTCGGTATCGCGGTCGCTGTGAACCTGCTGGTGCCGATGCTCTTCCTCCAGCTCGCCGGTCTGGTCGCCACGATCGTGTTCTTCGTGGACGTCCGGCCCGCGCTCAAGCAGGTCTCGGGCGGCGGCTGGGGCCGTCGCCGGCGCGGAAGCAGCAGCGACGGACCCTACGGCCCGTACAACGGCGGACGGTAGCCCCGGCCCGTTCGCACCCGGGGTTACGGCGCGCGGTCGAGCAGGACGACCGCCACGTCGTCCGTCAGCTCTCCGCCGTTGAGGTCGCGGACCTCCCTGACCGTCGCGCGCAGCAGCGCCTCGCCGGTCAGGCCCTCGGCCAGCCGGCGACGGACGAGTTCCACCATGCCGTCCTGGCCTAGGCGCTCCCGGCCCTCGCCGACGCGCCCCTCGATCAGACCGTCCGTGTAGAGCATCAGGCTCCAGGCAGAGCCCAGCTCGACCTGGGTCCGCGGCCAGCGGGCGCGCGGCAGCAGGCCGAGCGCGGGACCGTTGTTGCCGTACGGCAGCAGCTCGGCCGTGGGCGGCTCGCCGGACGGGCCCGGCCGTGCGATCAGCGGGGCCGGGTGGCCGGCCAGGCACAGCCCGGCGCGGCGGCCGTCCGGCGCGATGTCCACCGTGCACAGCGTCGCGAAGATCTCGTCGTTGTCCCGCTCGTGCTCCAGGACCTGCTGGAGCGTGGACAGCAGCTCGTCGCCGCACAGGCCCGCCAGCGTCAGCGCACGCCAGGCGATGCGCAGTTCCACACCGAGTGCGGCCTCGTCCGGGCCGTGCCCGCAGACGTCGCCGATCATCGCGTGCACCGTGCCGTCCGGCGTACGCACCGTGTCGTAGAAGTCACCACCGAGCAGCGCGCGCGAACGGCCGGGGCGGTAGCGGGCCGCGAAGCGCAGCGAGGAGCCCTCGAGCAGCGGGGTGGGCAGCAGACCGCGTTCCAGACGGGCGTTCTCCTGCGCCCGCAGCCTGGACTCCGTCAACCGCCGCTCGGCTGTGTCGGACCGCTTGCGTTCGACCGCGTAGCGGATCGCGCGGCTCAGCAGGCGTCCGTCGAGCTCGTCGCGGAACAGGTAGTCCTGGGCGCCGACGCGTACGGCCTCGGCGCCGCGCTCGGCGTCGCCGGACGCGGTGAGGGCGAGCACGGCATGGCGGGGCGCGAGCTGGAGCACGTGCCGCAGCACGGCCAGCTCGTCGTTCTCCTCGGCGGCCCGGCCGGGAGCGGGCAGCGCGAGGTCCAGCAGGATGCAGTGGACGTCGTCGGTGAGCAGCCGCTCGGCCTCGGTGAGGTTACGGGCGGTGCGCAGCCGGATGGGGCGGCCCGCCGAGTCGAGCAGCTCGGGCACGATGGGCGCGCCGGTCGGGTCGTCCTCGATCACCAGCAGGGTGAGCGTGTCGGCCGGGGCCTTGGTGCGGGTGGTCGGCCCCGGTGCGGCCTGGGTCCCGGGCAGGGACGCGGCTTGAGCCTGACCACTCTCCACGGCCGGGATCACTCTCTGCCGCGGTACGGGTACGGGCATCGTCTTGGGTTCCTTCCCTCCCCCCGAGGGCACCGGTGGGGCGAGGGACCTCGACCCACCGACGGGGACCTTAGCGGTAGCCGAGGCCGCAGCGGAATGCCCGGTGGCGTGGTATTGGGCGACGGGCCGCTGTCATATGCCGCATCCCGTACCGCAGTTGGACTCGGGTGACGTCACCGGGGATGACGAATGTCACGTAGGGCGGGGGCCGGGGGTGGCGTGCGCCGTGTCATGTGGGGCCCGTCACGGGGGACGGCCCGGCCCTCACGCCGTGTCCGGGCGCACCACTCCCAGGATCGGCATCGTGCCGGCGCCCGCGATCGTCACCGTGCGTCCCGGGCGCGGTGCGTGGACGATCGCGCCGTTGCCGACGTACATCGCCACATGGCTGGCGTCCTGGAAGTAGATGATCAGATCACCGGGGCGCATGTCCTTGACGTCGACGTGTCTGAGCCGCTTCCACTGCTCCTGCGAGGTGCGCGGGATGGTGGTGCCCGCCGCAGCCCAGGCCTGGGACGTCAGCCCCGAGCAGTCGTAGGACTTCGGGCCCTCGGCGCCCCACACGTACGGTTTGCCGATCTGGTCGGTCGCGAACTGCACCGCCTTGCGGCCCTCCGCGGAGGCCTTGGTGCTGATGTCCTTGAGTATGCCGGTGTCGAGCCAGGCGGTCTGGGCCTGGTGCGCGGCCTGTTCCTCCAGCTTCCGCAGCTGCTCCCGTTCCTGCTTCTTCAGCCGGGACTGGAGTTCCTCGGCGGCGGCGATCTCCTTCTCGATCTTCTTCTTGGCCTCGGCCTTGGCCTTGCGGTGGGCGTCGAGTGCCTTCCACTGGTCGGCGGCGTCTCGCGCGTACTGGTTCAAGTCCTCCTGGGTGCGCGTCATCTCGGTGAGCAGTCCCTCGGTCGCGTGCTCGCCCTGGCGGACGGTGCCCGCGCCGTCGAGGAACTTCTGCGGGTCGTTGCTCAGCCAGAGCCGGACCTCGGGCGGCAGCCCGCCGCCGCGGTACTGGGCGCGGGCCGCGGCACCTGCCCGGTCCTTCAACTCGGCCAGCCTCTGCCGGCCCTCGGTGATCCCCCGGGCCAGGTCGACGATCCGTGCCGACTGCTGCTCGGTCTGCTCCTCGGCCGCGTTGTACGCGTCTGTGGCGACCGCGGCGTCGTGGTACAGCTTGTCCAGTTTTCTGCGGACCGCTTCCAGGTCCTTGCCGGCCACCGGAGTTGACCCGTCGGCCGACGCAGTCGACCCGTCGGCCGCCGGGGCCGGATCGTCGGGCGGAGTGGGTGCGGGGGCCGGCCGGCCCGGGCTCGCATACGCGGCGCCCGGTGCGCCCAGCACGGTGACCGCGCAGACCAGGGCGATGGCCGCCGTGGTCAGGGCCCGCTTCCCGGATCCCATACTTCGCCCCCACATCTTGTTTACCGTCAGTAACTTGCAATGCCTGGGGGATCGTGCCATGTCGGCGGGCAAAGTGACAGGGACGGGACTTGGCCGCACAGAAATTCCCCCGCCTGCCGCACCTGGTACGACGATCTCCCTGCCTTCTCGGCCGCTCTCGTACGGCCGTTTCCCTGTTCTTGCGGCCACTCTCGTGCGGCTGTCTCCCTGCCCTGCCGACCGCTCCCGTATGGCCGTCTCCCTGCCCCTCGGTCACCCGCGCCCGGTGCTCTACCTGCCCCTCGGTCACCCACGCCCGGTGCTCTTCCTGCCCCCTTGGCCACCCCCGTACGGCGCTCTCCCGCGAATGTGACGAAGGGCGCAGGGGAATCGTTCCCCTCTCGCGGGTCGGGAAGCGTGTCAGGCGCGAGGCGCCAAGGCTCCCCAGGCGACCGTGACTTCGCCCTGGCGCCAGCGCGCCGGGCCGTCGGTCACCGGCCAGTCCGCCGTCAGCCGGCGGGCCGTGCGTATCCAGCGCTGGCGCGCGCCGTAGGACGCGAAGGGCGCGGAGGCGGCCCAGGCGCGGTCGAAGTCGCGCAGGAAGGCGTGCACCGGCTCGCCCGGGACATTGCGGTGGATCAGTGCCTTCGGCAGTCGCTCGGCCAGGTCGGACGGGCGGTCCAGGGAACCGAGGCGGGTGGCGAAGGTGACCGTGCGCGGCCCCTCCGGGCCGAGGGCGACCCATACGTGACGGCGGCCGATCTCGTCGCAGGTGCCGTCGACGAGCAGTCCGCCGCGGGAGCCGGTCGCCGGGTCGGCGGGGGAGAGGCGGGCGCACAGCCGCTCCCAGACGGCGGCGACCTCTCCCTCGTCGTACTGCCGCAGGACGTTGGCGGCGCGGATGAGGCAGGGGCGGCCGGGCACCGGCACCTCGAAGCCGCCGTGCCGGAAGGTCAGGCCCTCGCGGGCGTACGGCCGCGCGGCCGCGACCCGGGCGGGCTCGATCTCCACCCCGACCACCCGGGTGCGGGGCGCGGCCGTGCGCAGGCGGTGCAGCAGCTCGACCGCGGTCCAGGGGGCGGCCCCGTACCCGAGGTCGACGGCCAGGGGGTCCGCCGTGCGGCGCAGCTCGGCGCCGTGGACGGCGGTGATCCAGCGGTCCATCCGGCGCAGCCGGTTCGGATTGGTGGTCCCGCGCGTCACCGTACCCACGGGGCGGGACGCGGCGCGGGTTGACATGCGTACGAGAGTAAGCGGCGGCGCGGGGGTGGCGGGCGGCCTGTGGATAACGAGGGGGCGGGCGGCCTGTGGATAACTGGGCGACCAAGATCCCTGTGTACCCGCCCGTCGAACGGTTGATCGGAAATCGGTAATGATTCGGCAAAGCCATCCGCGGGGGAAATGGAGCGCCCCGCCCTGGCGTTCCCACCCTGAGGAGGGTGTGCGCTCCTCGCACACGGCATGCACGCAACAAGGAGGAACGCGACGTGAGCCAGTACGCCAGCAGGCTCGGGCGTCGCTCCCCGGCGGCTTCCCCCCGGCTTCGGCTGCCGCACCGCAGGCCCCGTCGCATTGCCATGCTCTCCGTGCACACCTCGCCGCTGCACCAGCCCGGCACGGGCGACGCCGGAGGCATGAACGTCTACATCGTGGAGCTGGCCCAGCGCCTGGCCGCGATCAACATCGAGGTCGAGATCTTCACCCGGGCCACCACGGCCGCCCTCCCGCCGGCCGTCGAACTCGCGCCCGGCGTCCTCGTCCGGCACATCGACGCCGGACCCTACGAAGGGCTCGCCAAGGAGGACCTGCCCGCCCAGCTGTGCGCCTTCACCCACGGCGTGATGCAGGCCTGGGCCGGCCACCGCCCCGGCTACTACGACCTCGTGCACTCCCATTACTGGCTCTCCGGCCATGTCGGCTGGCTGGCCGCCCAGCGCTGGGGCGCCCCGCTGGTGCACGCCATGCACACCATGGCCAAGGTCAAGAACGCCTCCCTCGCCGAGGGCGACACCCCCGAGCCCGCCGCCCGTGTGATCGGCGAGACCCAGATCGTGACCGCCGCCGACCGGCTCATCGCCAACACCGCCGAGGAGGCCTCCGAACTCGTACGGCACTACGCGGCCGACCCCGGCAAGGTCGCCGTCGTCCACCCGGGGGTCAATCTGGAGCGCTTCTGCCCCGCCGACGGCCGCGCCGCCGCCCGCGCCCGGCTCGGACTTCCGCAGGACGCGCTGATCCCCCTCTTCGCGGGCCGCATACAGCCCCTCAAGGCACCCGACGTGCTGCTGCACGCCGTCGCCGTCCTCCTCGACGAGCGCCCCGAGCTGCGCTCCCGCATCGTCGTACCGGTCGTGGGTGGCCCGAGCGGCAGCGGTCTCGCCAAGCCGGAGGGGCTGCAGAAGCTCGCCGCCCGGCTCGGGATAGCCGACGTCGTGCGTTTCCGGCCGCCCGTCGGACAGGAGCAGCTCGCCGACTGGTTCCGTGCCGCCTCCGTCCTGGTCATGCCGTCCTACAACGAGTCCTTCGGACTCGTCGCCATCGAGGCGCAGGCGGCCGGTACGCCGGTGCTGGCGGCCTCGGTCGGCGGGCTGCCCGTCGCCGTCCGGGACGGGCGGACCGGATTCCTGGTCCAGGGGCACGACCCCGCCGCCTACGCGCGCGTACTGAGCGGCTTCGCCGACGACCCGCTGCTGTGCGCCCGGATGGGCGAGGCCGCGGCCCGGCACGCCGAGTCGTTCGGCTGGGACACGGCGGCCGCGGCGACCGCCGGGGTGTACACGGAGGCCATGGGGGCCCACCGGCGCCGGGTGCGTGCGCACCACGGCTGACGCCCGTCGCGTTACGCTGCCCGCATGGCTGAGGAACAGCGGGCGGCGCAGGTCATCGAAGGGGTCCTCAAGGACGCCGAACTGGAATGGGAGAGCCCTCAGTCGGGCTCGTACGTCGTGAAGCTCCCCGGGACGCGCAAGCTGTCGACGACCGTCTCCCTGATCGTCGGCAGGCACTCCCTGTCCCTCAACGCCTTCGTGATCCGCCACCCCGACGAGAACGAGTCCGCGGTCCACCGCTGGCTGCTGGAGCGCAACCTCAAGCTCTACGGCGTGAGTTACGCCGTCGACCCGCTCGGCGACATCTATCTGACGGGCAGGCTGCCGCTGGCCGCGGTCACCCCCGAGGAGGTGGACCGGTTGCTCGGCTCGGTCCTGGAGGCGGCGGACGGCAGTTTCAACACCCTTCTGGAACTGGGGTTCGCCTCCGCGATCCGCAAGGAGTACGCCTGGAGGGTGGCGCGGGGGGAGTCGACGCGCAACCTGGACGCGTTCAGCCATCTGACTCGACGCTCCGGGAACTGACCCTCTGGACCGTACCCGCCAATCCCTGCACGACCCTTTCTCGGTCGGTGGGGCCCGTGGCATGCTCACTGCTGACGCAGATATGAACGTCGTTCATATCCATGGACGCTCTATGGGTGCTCCATGGATACGGCGATGGACGCTCCATGGCCGTTCCACGGGTACGGCGATGGAAATTCGCGTCTCTGAGAGTCCTCGGAATCCTGGGAAGGCGGTTCGGGCATGGGCATGGGGCACGCGGACATCAGCAGACGGAGCCTGCTCGGCAGCGCCATCGCCGTGGCGGCCGTCGCCGTAACCGGAACGACGGCGACGGCCGCCGCACCCGCCTCGCCGCGGGGTGAAGTGCCCCCGCTCTGGCGCGAGTTCGTCCGCGCTCCCTTCACCCACCCGCAGATCCCCTACGTCGGCCGGGCCGGCCACCGCCGCGGGGCGGCGCACTTCCCCCGCCGCCCCGTGGTGGCCGACGTGACCGCGTACGGAGCCGTGGCGGACGGCACGACCGACTGCGCACCCGCGATCAACCGTGCCATCGCCGCTGCCGGGAGGGCCGGCGGTGGCACGGTCATCATTCCGCCCGGCACCTTCCGCATCGACGGCCTGATCCGCATCGGGTACGACAACGTCGTGCTGCGGGGCGCGGGCAGCGGCCGTACGACGCTGTACGCGACGAAGAACCTCACCGAACTGATCGGCGTCTACGGCTCCCGGTACGGCGGCGACAAGTCCTCCTGGTCCTGGGCCGGCGGCCTCATCTGGCTGGCACCGACGGCCCGTTGGGACTCCCTGGTCTCGGCCATCCAGGCGAAGGCGTGGCCGTTCGAGGGCTGGACCGGCAACAAGCGCGACGAATGGGAGACACTGACCACGGTGTCCCCGGCCCGGCAGGGCTCCTGGACGGTGACGGTCGCCGACGCCCAGGGGCTGAGGCCGGGACAGCTCGTCCTGCTCCGCCTCGCGGACGACGCCGGGCACACCCTCCTGGAACACATGTCCGGCGGCGGGCCGGGCCCGGAGGCGTACGTCTGGGACGACAAGACCAAGCTGACGTCGTACGTCCCCTATGAGTGGCCCGTGCGCATCGCGCGCGTGTCGGGCCGGAAGGTCACGTTCGAGCGACCCCTGCCGCTCGATGTGCGCCCGGAGTGGGACCCGCGTCTGACGACACTCGTACCGGCGCTGACCGGCGCCGGCGTGGAGGGACTGACCCTCCGGGCGGTCGAGACCCCGCAGGCCCCGCACCTGCTCGACAAGGGCTACAACGGGGTCGTGTTCCAGTGTGCGTACGACTGCTGGGCCGACGATGTCGTCGTCACCGATGTGGACAACGGCTTCGGCCTGGTCGCCGCCTCCTCCTGCACCCTGCGCCGCACCCGTGTGACGGGCCGGGGCTCGCACCACCCGTACTTCTGCCGGGAGGGCGCGCACGACAACCTGATCGAGGACTTCACCATCGAGCAGCGCACGGTCCCGGCCCCGCCGAACACCCAGCTCCACGGCATCAACGTGGAGGGACTGTCCTCGTACAACGTCTGGTCGCGCGGCGAGATGCAGATGGGCACGTTCGACTCGCACCGCGGGCTGCCGTTCGCGAACGTCCGCACGGACATCACGGTGAACAACAACGGCCGCCACGGCGGGGACGCGTCCGCGGGGCCCCTCTTCGGCGCCCGCTTCACCCACTGGAACATCCGCGTCACCAACGGCCGCGCCGGCCTGATGAAGATCGACGGACTGGCCCCCTGGTCGGCGACCGTCGGCCTGAACGAGGTCAGCGAGTTCGACCAGATCGACGTGCCCGACTTCACGGGCGACCTGCACTCCCGGCTGGAGCTGTACGGCACGACGGACGTGGTCCGGCCGCGGAACCTTTATGAGGCTCAGCGGGAGCTGTAGCCCTCGAACTCCTACGAGGCCCAGCGGGAGCTGTAGCCCTCACTCCCGCGGTGGGCTGAAGCGGCCGGTCAGCAGGGCGAGCCGGCGGTGGTGCTGCTCGCCGATGTCGGCGTGGGCCCGGCCCACCGCGGCGAGGGCCTTGCGCGGGGAGGGCGCGGAGGGGCGCGCGGCTTCCTCCGGGCGCGGAGTGCCGCTCGGGCCGGGTCGGCCTCCGGCGGGGCGTTTCAGGTGCGGAGCGCCGCTCAGGCCGCGCCGACCTCCGTGCCCGCCGTCTTGGCCGTCGCCTTCGCGCCCGCCGCGGCCTCCTGTGCCGGAAGGCCGCGCATCAGCGCCCCGTACCCGGCCGCGGCGCCCGTGCCGACCGCCGCGCACAGGGCCCACAGCCACTCGGCGCCGAACCGGTCGATGACGAGACCGGACATCAACGGGGCGACCAGGCCGGCCACGGACCACGACAGGCTGTACATGCCCTGGTAGCGGCCGCGTCCGTGCGCCGGGGAGAGGCGGACGACGAGGCCCGTCTGGGTGGGCGCGTTGACGATCTCCGCGAGTGTCCACACGCACACCGTCAGCGCGAAGGCGCCGATCGACCCCGCGAAGGCGGTCAGCCCGAAGCCGTAGCCCGCGAGCAGGGACGAGGCCACCAGCAGCCGGCGCGGGTCGCGGTGCTCGATGAACCGGGTGACCGGGATCTGGAGTGCCACGATCAGCACGCCGTTGACGGCGATCGCCAAGCCGTAGTCCGCGGGCGTGAACCCGCCCCGGCCCATCGCCACCGGCAGGCCCACGGACCCCTGCTGGAAGACCAGGGCGACGAGGAAGGACAGCCCGACCACGCCCATGAAACGGCCGTCACGCAGCACGGTCCCGAGACGCACGTCGTCGTCGGCCTCCTCGGGGAGCGGCGCCGGCCGCGACTCGGGCAGCTTCACGAAGATGACGACCGCGCAGATCATCGTCATCCCCGCCTCGATCAGGAACCCGGCCAGATAGCTGAACTCGGCGATGAGCCCCGCGGCCATGGAGGAGACGGCGAAGCCGAGGTTGATCGCCCAGTAGTTGAGGGAGAAGGCGCGGAGCCGGTCCTCCGGCCGGACGATGTCGGCCATCATCGCCTGCACGGCCGGGCGGGAGGCGGTGGAGGCCATGCCGACGACGAACGCGACGGCGGCGATGGCGACCGGGTCGCGCATGAAACCGAGCAGGGCCACGGAGAGGGCCGTGGACGACTGGGCGATGAGGAGGGTCGGCCGCCGTCCGAGCCGGTCGGCCATCACCCCCGCCCCGAGGGAGGAGACGACTCCGCCGAGCCCGAGCAGCGAGGCCACGAGCCCGGCGTACGAGGCGGAGTACCCGCGGTCCAGGGTGAGGTAGAGCGCCATGAAGGTGGCGACGAAGCCGCCGAGCCGGTTGACGAGCGTGCTGGTCCACAGCCACCAGAACTCCCGGGGAAGCCCGGAGACGGTCTCCCGGGCGGCGCGCCTGAGGGCGGCGAGTGACATGCGTGATCCCCCACGTGTGTAAGCGGCTCCAGCGGTGAGCACAACTTACTGGGGTGGTGCTCGGGGCGGCCACTCGATTAACAGATGCCGTCAACTGTCGTACGGGCGAGGGGGCACCCGTCCGCCCTCCGGGCGGGCAGGCAGGGCGGCGAACGCGTGGATTACGCTCTGAGGCATGGCCGACGCACCGTACAAGCTGATCCTCCTCCGCCACGGCGAGAGCGAGTGGAACGCGAAGAACCTGTTCACCGGCTGGGTGGACGTCAACCTGAACGAGAAGGGCGAGAAGGAGGCGGTCCGCGGCGGTGAGCTGCTGAAGGACGCCGGCCTGCTGCCCGACGTGGTCCACACCTCCCTCCAGAAGCGCGCGATCCGCACCGCGCAGCTCGCCCTGGAGGCGGCCGACCGCCACTGGATCCCGGTCCACCGCTCCTGGCGCCTGAACGAGCGCCACTACGGCGCCCTCCAGGGCAAGGACAAGGCGGCGACGCTGGCCGAGTTCGGCGAGGAGCAGTTCATGCTCTGGCGCCGCTCGTACGACACCCCGCCCCCGCCGCTGGCCGACGACTCCGAGTTCTCCCAGGCGAACGACCCGCGCTACGCGTCGATCCCGCCGGAGCTGCGCCCGAACACGGAGTGCCTGAAGGACGTCGTCCTCCGCATGCTGCCGTACTGGTACGACGGCATCGTCCCGGACCTGCTGGCCGGCCGCACGGTCCTGGTCGCGGCCCACGGCAACAGCCTGCGGTCCCTGGTCAAGCACCTCGACGGCATCTCGGACGCCGACATCGCGGGCCTGAACATCCCGACGGGCATCCCGCTCGCGTACGAACTGGACGCCGACTTCAAGCCGGTCACCCCCGGCGGCACATACCTCGACCCGGAGGCGGCCGCGGCGGCGATCGAGGCGGTCAAGAACCAGGGCAAGAAGAAGTAAGCCGAATTGATAAAGGCCCCTACCTGGGCTTTCGTCCCTGGTAGGGGCCTGGTCAAGGGCGGCCTGGGCAAGCTGCGCGAGCGCCCGCGCGGCGAGGGCTGGAGGCCCGGCCAGCCGTGGCGGGCGTCGTCCCGCCCGACGTGGCGGCCGGACATCCGCGCAGCGGTTATCTCCCGCACCCGGATCAACCTGCACCGCAAGATCGTCAAGCACGCGGCGTTCGCCGGCGAGTACCCGGTTGCGACCCTGTCCGACTGCGTCGTGTACGCGGCCGACGGGCCGTCGCCGCTGGACTTCCTGCCCTATCGGAACCGGCTCCGGCACCTGACCGTCGCCCTGCCGCCCCGAGAGGCCCGGGTGCTGCGGCAACATTATCGAGACCGGCACCGACGGAGTTGCGACGCTCTGTGATCACGGAGACCTGTGCCCCCCTCGCTGCCCAGGTCTCCATCCTGCCTATCTGCGCGATCTAAGTACAGAGCCGGATCGCCCGCCTTCCGAACCTCCCACAGGCCAACCGACTTGAGGATGGTCATCTGGGCCGGATCACACTGCCCATCGGTGGCGGGCGGTGTGATCCGGCGGTCGCGGCGGCGCTATCTCACTTTGCCGCGACATGCACAGCTTTCGCGGCGGCCGGTCTGAAACAGGCGGTTCAGTAGAACCGCGGGCTCTCCACATCGCCGACGTAGCTGCCGTTCACCCAGGCTCCCGCGGAGATCACATAGGGGTCGTTCGTCGGCGGGGTAAAGGTTTGGCCGCCATTAGGCGGCGCGTAGTAGGTGCCCGGGTAGGCGGTGCCGTTCTGGGCCGCGGTCGGGGTGGAGCACCCGAAGTCCCAGGCCCAGGGGCCGTTGGGGTTGAGGGCGTCGATGGCATGTGCGCAGTACGTGACGGTCTGGCCGGTGTAGTTTTCGAATCCGAAGACGCTGCTGACGCTTCTGTCGGACCAGGCGCGGAAGCAGGAGTCGATCTTTATGCCGGGTACGATCTGCGCGAAGGAGCCATTCGTATTGTCCGACCGACATACATTGGGTGCCTGGGCGCTGGCGCTGGGCGCCATGAACAGGCTGCCGCCCAGCGCGGCGGCGAAAGCCGCGGCGGTCGCGACAAGGGATTTCATCGAACGCATGGTTTCTGACTCTTCCTGTGATGACTGATTGACCGTACGTGTGCCCGCTTGCCCGCGCCTCGCTCGAGCGCCATCGAGCCCGCATGCGCCTGACTCACTCGTCGCTGCGCCCACCGGTCACGGCTTCCGATCCGCGCTGAGCGATCAGCCGACGTGTCACACCCGGCGGGCGTGCGGAGCCGGGATGGCTGGGAGCGCTTACATGCCCGGCGGGATGCCGTCGCGCTCAGCTGGTTGTGCAAAGCGGCGCGACCAGGTTGCCCGAGTCGGCTCGGTGGAGTCCCCTTTCCCACACGGCCCCGCACACCTGGCCCCCAGACGCTGCGTGCCAGGGCACGACTTCGCAGGTGGCACCGGTGAACAGGGCGCGGTTTGCGTTCGAACGCCAATCTAGGACCGGCAACGCATCGTGTGGAGTGCCAAGTTGCACAGTGAAGCGGGGGTTCCGGTGCCGCAGTGCACAGCGAGCCCGGGGAAGCGCAGGTGGGACGGCGCAGGTGGGACCATCACCTACCTCCGCCAGGAGGTGAGGGAGCACGCCGCCCGTGCTGAGAGGTGCGCCGATGCAGCCGGTCGGCAACCCCGAGCTGGCGCCAGGGTCTCGATCCGGACCGGACGGTCGTCGTCGGTCACAGCGGTATGGGTGGCCGGCCCCGGGAGCCGTAGCGGGGCGTGATCGGCGAGCGGCGGCGTGGCTGTGGGCGCACAGTGGAAGCAGTGGTGGGTGGCTTTCCGGTCCGGGTTCGGGTGGCGGGGCGCGATGCGCGACAGCCGAATACGCGACAGGAGGCCATCATGAGCAGGAAGACCGTGCACAATCCGGTCACCCCGGGCGTTCTGGCGGATCCGTTCCGCAATCACGGCGTGGCGTTCACCGAGGCGGAGCGGGACGCCCAGGGGCTGACCGGGCGCCTGCCGTCCGGGGCGCTGACACTGGAGCAGCAGGCGCAGCGCGCGTACCGGCAAATGCAGTCCCAGGGCAGCGACTTGGCCAAGAACGTCGACCTGGAGCAACTGCACGACCGTAACGAGACCCTGTACTTCAAGGTGCTGACCGAGCATCTGGTGGAGCTGCTGCCGATCGTCTACGACCCCACGGTCGGTGAGGCGATCGAGAAGTACTCCCATGAATACCGCCGCCCGCGCGGCGCCTTTCTGTCCATCGACCGGCCCGATGAGATGGAGCAGGCCTTCGCCACGTTCCAGCTCGGGCCCGAGGACGTGGACCTGATCGTGTGCACCGACGCGGAGGAGATCCTCGGCATCGGCGACTGGGGTGTGGGGGGAGTCCAGATCGCGGTGGGCAAGCTCGCGGTGTACACCGCGGCCGCCGGAATCGACCCGCGCCGGGTGATCCCCGTGTCGCTGGACGTGGGAACGGACCGTGAGTCTTTGCTGAACGACCCGCTGTACGTGGGCAATCGGCACCGTCGGGTGCGCGGCGCCGACTACGACGCGTTCATCGAGAAGTACCTGCGGACCGCGTCGTCGATGTTCCCGGACGCCCTGCTGCACTTCGAGGACTTCGGCCCCGGTAACGCCCGGCGGATCCTTCAGACGTACGGGAACACGTACCGCATCTTCAACGACGACGTCCAGGGCACGGGTGCGATCACCCTGGCCGCGGTGCTGTCGGCGATCAAGGTGAGCGGTGTGCCGATGCGGGACCAGAGGCTCGTGGTCTTCGGCGCCGGCACCGCCGGCGTGGGTATCGCCGACCAGTTGCGGGACGCCATGATCCGCGACGGTGCGAGCCGCGAGCAGGCCACCGCGCAGGTCTGGCTGATCGACAAGCAGGGCCTGCTCATCCGTGACATGACCGACCTGCGGGACTACCAGCAGCCCTACGCGCGCGACCGGGCCGAGGTCGCCGGCTGGGCGGCCGACGGCGGCGCGATCTCGCTGCCGACGACCGTGCGCCAGGTGAAGCCGACCATCCTGCTGGGCACCTCCACGGTGCACGGGGCGTTCACCCGTGAGGTCGTCGAGGCCATGGCCGAGGGCACCGAGCGGCCGATCATCCTCCCCATCTCCAACCCGACCTCGCGGATCGAGGCCATGCCCGCCGACGTCATCGCCTGGTCCCGGGGCAAGGCCCTGGTCGCGGTCGGCATCCCCGTCCCGCCCGTCGAGTTCGACGGGGTCACCTACACCATCGGCCAGGCCAACAACGCGCTGCTGTACCCCGGGCTGGGGCTCGGCACGATCGTCTCCCGCGCGTCGAGAGTGACGGCGGGCATGCTTCTTGCGGCCGCGCGGGCGGTGGCGGAGCAGGTCGACGTGTCCGCACCGGGCGCCTCCCTGCTGCCGCCCGTGGAGAACCTGCGGGAGTCCTCGGCCCTGACCGCCGCCGCCGTGGTCGGCGCGGCGGTCGACGAGGGTGTCGCGGCCCACAAGCCGGCCGATCCCGGGCAGGCCGTCCGGGAGGCCATGTGGGAGCCCGGCTACACCGACGGAGCGGCGTCATGAGCGGGCGCTCCGGCACGGACCGGTCCGCCCCGGCCCCGCACGAGCCCGCACCGAAGATCCTCGACGTGCCCATCGGCCTGCACGCGAGCGGCACCCGGCGGGAGACCGACTCCATGGGCGCCATCGAGGTCCCGGCGGACCGGTACTGGGGAGCGCAGACGCAACGGTCCCTGATCCACTTCTCCATCGGGGACGACCGGATGCCGAAGGCGGTCTACCACGCCTACGGGTACGTCAAGAAGGCCGCCGCGCTGGTCAACGGCCGGGCCGGGCGGCTGCCCGGCTGGAAGTCCGAGCTGATCCAGAAGGTGGCCGACGAGGTCATCGCCGGCAAGCTGGACGAGAACTTCCCGCTCTATGTGTGGCAGACCGGGTCCGGGACGCAGTCCAACATGAACACCAACGAGGTGATCAGCAACCGGGCGATCCAGCTCGTCGGGGGCGAGCTGGGCAGCAAGTCCCCGATCCACCCCAACGACCACGTCAACATGGGCCAGTCCTCCAACGACACCTTCCCCACCGCGATGCACATCGCCGCGGTCAAGGCGGTGCACGAGCGACTGCTGCCCAGCGTGCAGGCGCTCCAGCAGGCGATCGAGGCCAAGGCGGAGCAGTGGCGCGACGTGGTGAAGATCGGCCGCACGCATCTGGAGGACGCGGTCCCGCTCACCGTCGGGGAGGAATGGTCCGGCTACGCCCGCCAGCTGACGCAGGCCGTCGACCGGGTCGCCGTGTCCGCGGAGGGCCTGTTCGAGCTGGCCGCGGGCGGCACCGCCGTCGGCACGGGGCTCAACGCCCCACCCGGGTTCGGCGAGCAGGTCGCCGCCGAGATCGCCACCGAGACCGGCTACCCGTTCATCACCGCCGAGAACAAGTTCGCCGCCCAGGGCGGCCTGGACGCCATGGTCGGCGCGTCCGCCGGGCTGCGCGCCGTGGCCGTGTCGCTGATGAAGATCGCCAACGACCTGCGGTGGCTGGCCTCGGGGCCGCGCTGCGGCCTCGGCGAACTGGTCCTCCCCGCGAACGAGCCGGGTTCCTCGATCATGCCGGGCAAGGTCAACCCGACCCAGTGCGAGGCGATGGTCATGGTCTGCATCCAGGTGCTGTCCGAGGACACGGCCGTCGCCTTCGCCGGCTCCCAGGGCAACTTCGAGCTGAACGCCATGCGCCCGGTCATCATCAGCAACTTCCTGCACGCGGCCACCATCCTCGCGGACGCCTGCACCAAGCTGCGCCGGTACTGCATCGAGGGCGCCCAGCTCGACCGCTCCCGGATCGACGAATTCGTCCACCGGTCCCTGATGCTGGTCACCGCGCTGTCACCGGCGATCGGCTACGACAAGGCCTCGGCCATCGCCCACAAGGCCGACGACGAGGGCACCACCCTGCGCGAGGCCGCCCTGGCCACCGGCTACGTCAGCGCCGAGGAGTTCGACCGCATCGTCGACCCGGCCGCCATGGTCGGCCATGCGGCGGGCGGCGCATGACACGGTGGCCCCGGACCTCACCGGCGGCCGGACCTCACGGGCGGCGGCATGGGCGGGATATACACCTGCTGACCCCCGGCCGGTCACCAGATGGACAGCGGCACCGGGTGGATCTCGTCGGGCGCGTGGCCGGCGCGTTCGTGGACGCGGCGGACCGCTTCGGCCGAGGGTGCCTCGGAGAGGCAGTACACCGTGCCCGACTCCGGGTCCGCCCAGGCCCGCTCGAAGTGCACGCCCTCCTCCTTCTCCACGGCGAGGTCGGCCCGGTGAGCCTGCTTCAGCTGCTCGTCCGTGATGCCCCGCATGCCGTGGTGGACGTCCATGAACTGCGTCATGGTCCGCACCTCCTTCCGGGTGCGCACGCCTGCTTCCTCCTCCATGTTGCGCCCGTACGACCCGGGCGGCCAGGGAGACATGGAGGAGGAGCCCCGCGTCCGCCGGGCCCCTCCTCCTCGTGCTCCGTATGCGGTTGTCGGTTGTCGGTTGTCGGTTGCCGGTTGTCGGGCGAGGTCGTGCGTGCCGTACGTCGTCAGCCGCACTGACAGGGCGCGCCCGACTGGCATCCGCATCCGCAGCCGGAGCCGCAGCCGCATGCGCCGACCAGGGGGAGGCTCTTGATCTCGGTGGGCTGCTCGGTCTCGCGCACCTGCGTGGGGTCGGGCGTGCTGGGGGCCTCGGCCATGGGTCCCTCCTCGGGTCTGACGAGACTGTGCCTGTGCCCATTCCATGCCCGCTACGGCAGGCGCATCAACGGCGCACGGAGGCTCGCCGACTCCCGGCCGGGCTCCTTCGACCCCGGCGCGGCCCCTTCCGCCCCGGCAGGTCCGCAGGCGTCGGTCAGGCGCCTTCGCCGCCCGTCACCGGCTGGATGTCCGGCTGGGTGTCGGACTGGAAGTCGTCGGCGTGCTCACCCGTCACCAGGTACACCACCCGCTTCGCCACCGCCACCGCGTGGTCGGCGTAGCGCTCGTAGTAGCGGCCCAGCAGGGTGACGTCCACGGCCGTCTCTATGCCGTGCTTCCAGCGGTCGTCGATCAGGTGCTGGAACAGCGTGCGGTGCAGGAGGTCCATCTCGTCGTCGTCCTGCTCCACCTGCATCGCCAGGTCGACGTCCTTCGTGATGATGACCTCCGTGGCCTTCGCCATCAGGCGCTGCGCGAGCTGGCCCATCTCCAGGATCGTCGCGTGGAGGTCGTGCGGGACGGCGCGCTCCGGGAAGCGCAGCCGGGTCAGCTTCGCGACGTGCTGGGCGAGGTCGCCCGAGCGCTCGAGGTCGGCGCTCATCCGCAGCGACGTGACGACGATGCGCAGGTCCGTGGCCACCGGCTGCTGGCGGGCGAGGAGGGCGATCGCGCGCGCCTCCAGGTCATGCTGAAGATCGTCGATCTTCTTGTCGCCCTCTATCACTGCTTCCGCCAGCTTGAGGTCGGAGTCGAGGATCGCCGTCGTGGCGCGTCCGATCGCCGACCCGACGAGCCGGGCCATCTCGACCAGGCCCTCGCCGATCGAGTCAAGTTCCTCGTGGTACGCGTCCCGCATCAGGATGTCCCTCTCTTACGTCTGCTTCGGGGGGCCGGGGGCCGGGGCCCGTCGTCGTCACCATGGCGAACACGGCGAACACGGCGCCCTTCCGGTCCCCACACTTCCACGTTCCGGTCCGTACGCGACTGTTTCCGGCATCCCAAATGAATCAGTACTGGCTCCAAGGTGAACTCTGAGCGACGAGTGTTCGAGGTCGCACGCGCATGGCTGTGGGTAAGCCTCAGGACGTGCCTAACCTGGGTGCATGGACGTGAACGCGGCGGTCGCCGCAGCGGCAGCGATCGCCGGAGTGCTCACCGGCGTCATCGCCATGCTGGCGTTCCGCTGGAGCGAGCGCGACCAGAAGCGCCCCACCCGCAGTTCCCTGCACACCGACGCCGTGCTTCCGCCGGGCGTGGACACGGTGCTGTCCGTGCTGCGGTCCTCGGCCGTCGTGCTCGACGAATCCGACGCCGTCGTCAAGGCCAGCTCCGCCGCCTATGCCCTCGGCCTCGTGCGCGGCGGCAAACTCGCGGTCGACCCGATGCTCCAGATGGCACGCGACACCCGGCGCGACGGAGAGATACGCCAGGTCGAGCTGGACCTGCCGCGCCGCGGCACCGGGCGCGGAGAGGCCCTCGCCGTCTCCGCGCGCGTGGCCCCGCTCGGCTCCCGGCTGGTGCTGCTGCTCGTCGAGGACCTCACCGAGGCCCGGCGGATAGAGGCGGTGCGCCGCGACTTCGTGGCGAACGTCAGCCATGAGCTGAAGACACCGGTGGGCGCCCTGTCGCTGCTCTCCGAGGCCGTGATGGACGCCTCCGACGACCCCGAGGCCGTGGACCGCTTCGCGGGCCGTATGCAGATCGAGGCCACCCGGCTGACCAATCTGGTGCAGGAACTCATCGACCTGTCACGGGTGCAGAACGACGATCCTCTCGAGGACGCCGAACCCGTGCGCGTCGACGAACTCGTCGCCGAGGCCGTCGACCGCTGCCGCCACCAGGCCGGCACCAAGCAGATCACGATGGCCGCCGGAGGCACCGCGGACCTGCATGTGTGGGGCAACCGCGGTCAGCTGGCCGCGGCCCTCGGCAACCTCGTCGAGAACGCCGTCAACTACTCGCCCGCCCGTACCCGCGTCGGCATCGCCGCCCGCAGGCTCTCGGCGACCGGCGGGGACATGATCGAGCTGGCCGTGACCGACCAGGGCATCGGCATCTCCGACAAGGACAAGGAGCGCATCTTCGAGCGCTTCTACCGCGTTGATCCGGCCCGCTCCCGTGCCACGGGCGGTACGGGCCTGGGTCTCGCGATCGTCAAGCATGTGGCCGCCTCGCACGGCGGGGAGGTCACGGTGTGGAGCTCGGAGGGACAGGGCTCCACGTTCACCCTGCGGCTGCCGGAGGCGGGTGCGGCCCGCGACCGCGCGACCGATCATCCGGCCGACCTCGAAGACGAGGACGGCCGGCCCGACGGGACGACCACCGTCTCATCCCCGTACGAACCGCTTCCCGCTCCGGAGGTCCTTCCGTGACCCGTGTGCTCGTCGTCGAGGACGAGGAGTCCTTCAGCGACGCCCTGTCCTACATGCTCCGCAAGGAGGGCTTCGAGGTCGCCATCGCGACCACCGGGCCCGACGGCCTCGACGAGTTCGAGCGCAATGGCGCCGATCTCGTCCTGCTCGACCTGATGCTGCCCGGCCTGCCCGGCACCGAGGTCTGCCGGCAACTGCGCGGCCGGTCCAATGTCCCGGTGATCATGGTGACCGCCAAGGACAGCGAGATCGACAAGGTGGTCGGTCTGGAGATAGGGGCCGACGACTACGTCACCAAGCCGTTCTCCTCGCGTGAGCTGGTCGCCCGTATCCGGGCCGTCCTGCGCCGCCGCGGTGAGCCGGAGGAGGTGGCGCCGGCCGCGCTGGAGGCCGGGCCGGTCCGCATGGACGTCGACCGCCACGTGGTGACGGTCGCCGGCTCGAAGGTCGACCTGCCGCTGAAGGAGTTCGACCTCCTGGAGATGCTGCTGCGCAACGCGGGCCGTGTCCTGACCCGTATGCAGCTCATCGACCGCGTCTGGGGTGCCGACTACGTCGGCGACACCAAGACCCTGGACGTCCACGTCAAGCGGCTGCGCGCCAAGATCGAGCCGGACCCGGGCGCCCCGCGCTACCTGGTCACGGTCCGTGGCCTCGGTTACAAGTTCGAGCCGTAAACCGGCCCACGGCCGCACGGTCCTCCTGACCGCGCGGCCCGACGACCGCACGACGAAGGGCGGCACCCCCGGCGGGGTGCCGCCCTTCGTTCGCGTCGTTCGCGTGTACGGGGCCGGACGTGCAGATGTCGCGTACGGCCGTACGTCCGTACGGACGGGGCCGCGGCCCCGTCCCGGTGTCAGTGGCCGGCGGAGCTGGAAGCGGTCGCCGTCGCGCTCGAGGACGCGCCGTGCCCGGGCTTGCCGGACGAGCCCGGCGCCGGCTTCGAGGGCTTGGCGCTCGTGCTCTGCGTCGGCGAGGCGGCGGCGGTGGCGGGCGGCGTGGGGATGCTGCTCGGTCCCCACGTGGTGAAGTAGCTCTCGGCCGGCACCACGAACGCCTGCAGGCTCACGTCACCGGTCTTGCTGAAGCCGAACGTGACCTTCTGCGCACTGCCGTTCTGGACGGAGGTGCCCAGGTTGTCCAGGACGGCGGAGGCGCTGTTCTTGCCGCCGATGACGAGGGAGCCGCCGGCCGGGACGGTCAGCGCGCCCGAGCCCTTGGCGGGGGAGAGGGTGGCGGTGCCGACGCCGTCCACGCTGATCGAGTCCAGCGTCTGGGCGGTGCGGCCGGTGTTGAAGACGGTCGCCGAGACCACCGCGGGGCCGGTGGCCTTCGGGTCGGGCTGGGTGATGACGAGAGCGTTCTGGACCTTGATGTCGCCGACGCTGGTCGCGGCGTTGTCCGGCTTGACCTCCAGCGTCTGGCTGCTGTTGCCGGCGCCGCAGGCGGCGAGCGAGGCGATCGAGAACGCGATGGCGGCGGCGGCGAGAGCGCCGCGTCGAAGGCTGCTGCTCACGGCGGCGGCAACTCCTTGAACGTGGGCGGAGTAGGGCGACTCCCTGATAAAGCCACCCTAAGTGTCTGTCAGCGGCCTTAGGGTACCGAGCCGTTCCCGGGCGGCTTCACCCGACCCTCCCCAAGGGCCCGGGTTCGTTCGGGAAGGGGGGTCCGGCACGGGTCCCCCGGGATGCGGCGCGGTCCCCGGAGGCCGTCCGCCGGGCCCGCCCCCACCCACCACTGTGACCTCACCGTTCGCACCTGTCTCAACAGCCACGTTGACCTCGGCTTGGTCATTCATTCACATAACCGCCCGGGGATCCGCCTGCGGATTTCCGCTAAGGAATGCGCGGCGGTCCCGAAAATCGATCACGAGGGCAACAAGCGGGGATCGGTGCCTGGCTTGATCAATTCCCGATTCGGCCCGTACGCGACCACGGGCACCGAACGGAGTAGTGTAAGTCGAGCGCTTGGGGCCGGACAAAAGGGGACGTTCAGGCGTTGGCTGGAGGCCCCCGCAGCGTGTAGCGTACGGGTTTCCCTGCGCCCGCAGAGCCGCTCCCACCTGCGAATACCCTCTTCCGCTCACCCCTCGCAGCACGTTCCTGTCGCGGTTGTCAAGCCCCGAGATATGCCCTGACCTGCGAAAACGCCATTCAGAAGACGCGGTTTCCGTGTTACCCTGGATAGCCACGGAAGGGGTACCTGTCACATGACGTTCAAGGTTGGCGACACCGTGGTCTATCCCCATCACGGGGCCGCGCTGATCGAGGCCATCGAAACTCGCCAGATCAAAGGCGTGGACAAGACCTACTTGGTGCTGAAGGTCGCCCAGGGTGACCTGACGGTGCGTGTGCCAGCGGACAATGCGGAGTTCGTCGGCGTACGTGATGTGGTCGGTCAGGACGGGCTGGACCGGGTCTTCGAGGTGCTGCGCGCGCCGTACGCCGAGGAGCCCACGAACTGGTCGCGTCGCTACAAGGCAAATCTGGAGAAGCTCGCCTCCGGCGATGTCATCAAGGTCGCGGAAGTCGTGCGTGACCTGTGGCGTCGCGAGCGCGAGCGCGGACTGTCCGCGGGTGAGAAGCGGATGCTCGCCAAGGCTCGGCAGATCCTGGTGAGCGAGCTGGCCCTCGCGGAGAACACGAACGAGGACAAGGCCGAGGCGCTGCTCGACGAGGTCCTCGCGTCCTGACGCCCTTCCGTTCCGTCCGGCTCCCCCCGAGGGCCTCGCCCGGCCCGTGGGAGGCGCGTGGCGGACGGACCGGTGCACAGCACCCATGCACATGCCGTGGTGCCCGATGACGCAAGAGCTGTCGCCGGGCACTGCGGCATGTTCGTACCCGGCTGTGGCATGTCGTCCTCACAAGCGCGCGTCCTGCCCGCGGGCACGCGTCGTACTCGCAGGCACGCGTCCTCCCCGCGGGCAGATGCGCACAGCGGGCAGATGCGCACAGGGAGCCTCGCCGGGATGTGAAGTCCTGCCCGGGTGTCGTACGCCGGGAGGAAACCCCGATACTTGGCGTGCCGGGCCCGGGCAGCTGGCTCGACCAGATGTCACGGAAGGGTCCGGTCAAGGCTCGTGCCCGGCACTCCCCCCAGGCTCTCTGCCGTGTTCGAGCAGGGGGCACCCCCAGGGCCATACCCATCCCCGCCGAGCACACAAACCTGACAGGAACCGATGTCTGACGAATCGCGCCCTTCACCCACCGGAGCCCTTCCCCACGCGGGGACCCGCATCGCCGCGGTGATTCCGGCCGCCGGCCGGGGAGTTCGCCTCGGTCCGGGCGCCCCCAAGGCGCTTCGCATGCTGAACGGCACCCCCATGCTCATCCACGCGGTGCGCGCGATGGCCGCGTCCCGCGCCGTCTCCCTGGTGGTCGTCGTGTCCCCGCCGGACGGCGCCGCCGAGGTCAAGTCGCTCCTCGACGCGTACGCGCTGCCCGAGCGCACGGACTTCCGGGTCGTGCCCGGCGGGGACACGCGTCAGGAGTCCGTGAAGCTGGGTCTTGACGCGCTGCCGCCGGAGTACGAGATCGTCCTCGTCCACGACGCGGCCCGCCCGCTCGTCCCGGAGGACACGGTGGACGCGGTGATCCAAGCGGTACGGGACGGCGCGCCCGCCGTGGTGCCGGCGCTGCCGCTCGCCGACACCGTCAAGGAGGTCGAGCCCGCCGCCGCACCCGGGGAGCCGGAACCGGTGGTCGCCACCCCGGAGCGGGACCGGCTGCGCGCGGTGCAGACACCGCAGGGCTTCGACCGCGCCACGCTGGTCCGGGCGCACGAGACGGTGACGGACGACGTCACGGACGACGCGAGCATGGTCGAGCAGCTCGGGCTGGGGGTCGTGGTGGTGCCCGGCCACGAGGAGGCCTTCAAGGTGACGCGGCCCCTGGACCTGGTGCTGGCGGAGGCGGTCCTCGCCCGCAGGAGGCTGACCGATGGCTTCTGAGCCACCGCCGCTGCCGCAGGTGGGCATCGGCACCGACATCCACGCCTTCGAGGAGGGGCGGGAGCTGTGGTGCGCGGGCCTGAAGTGGGAGGGCGAGGGACCAGGGCTCGCGGGCCACTCGGACGCGGACGTGGTCGCGCACGCCGCGTGCAACGCGCTGTTCTCGGCGGCCGGTCTCGGCGACCTGGGGCAGCACTTCGGCACGGGCCGCCCCGAGTGGTCGGGCGCCTCCGGCGTCGCGCTGCTGACCGAGGCGGCGCGGATCGTCCGCTCGGCCGGCTTCCGGATCGGGAACATCGCGGTGCAGGTCGTCGGACCCCGCCCGAAGATCGGCAAGCGCCGCGAGGAGGCGCAGAAGACCCTCTCGGAGGCGGCGGGCGCTCCCGTGTCGGTCTCGGGCGCGACGACGGACGGCCTCGGCTTCCCGGGGCGCGGCGAAGGACTGATGGCGGTCGCGACGGCGCTCGTGGTGCGGGTGGACTGAGGGCGTGCGAGGGTACCCGAGGAGTCACCAGTGACCGAGGTCCCGGAGGTACCCCATGGCAGCCGCCGCTCTGTCCGACCGGCTCAAGGCCCTGCTCGACCGCCCCGTCTTCGTCGTCGTCGGCACGATCCAGCCCGACGGGGGCCCGCAGCTGTCCCCGGTGTGGGTCAAGCGCGAGGGTGATCACCTCCTCGTCTCCACCACCGTGGACCGGCGCAAGAAGAAGAACCTGGACCGCGACGCCCGGGTGAGCGTCGTGGTCCAGGACCCCGACTCGCCGTACGAGTACGCGGAGATCAGGGGGACCGCGGAGCTGACGGCTGAGGGCGCCCGGGACCTCATCGACGAGCTGTCGCTGAAGTACACCGGCAAGAGGTACGCGGAGTTCAACCCGGAGTCGGTGCGGGACGCGGAGCGGGTCGTGGTGCGGATCGTCCCGCGGAAGGTGGCCGGGCAACTGTGATCCCGGGTCCCCGGCGCCCTTGCGGTAGGTCACGAATGTGCGGCCGTCGGGCGCACCGGGCGTGGCACTCCCCATGGCCCACTACCCTGGACACGTGACTATTCGCCTGTACGACACCAGCGCCCGGCAGATCCGTGACTTCACCCCGCTCCAGCCGGGTTGCGTCTCGATCTACCTGTGTGGTGCCACCGTGCAGGCGCCGCCGCACATCGGGCACATCCGCTCCGGCCTGAACTTCGACATCATGCGCCGCTGGTTCGAGTACCGCGGCTTCGACGTGACGTTCATCCGCAACGTCACGGACATCGACGACAAGATCATCAAGAAGGCGCGCGAGCAGAACCGCCCGTGGTGGGCCATCGGCTACGAGAACGAGCGGGCCTTCAACGACGGCTATCGCGCCCTCGGTTGCCTGCCGCCCACCTACGAGCCCCGCGCCACCGGCCATGTGCCCGAGATGATCGAGATGATGCGCGGGCTCATCGAGCGGGGACACGCCTACGAGGCCGACGGCAACGTCTACTTCGACGTGCGCTCCCTGCCCGGGTACCTGTCGCTGTCCCGGCAGGACCTCGACGAGCTGCGCCAGCCCGCCGAGGAGGGCGAGAGCGGCAAGCGCGACGCGCGTGACTTCGCCCTGTGGAAGGCCGTGAAGCCGGGCGAGCCGAGCTGGGAGACGCCCTGGGGGCAGGGCCGCCCGGGCTGGCACCTGGAGTGCTCAGCGATGGCGCACAAGTACCTCGGGTCCGTCTTCGACATCCACGGCGGCGGGATCGACCTGATCTTCCCGCACCACGAGAACGAGATCGCCCAGGCCAGGGCCTACGGTGACGAGTTCGCCCGGTACTGGGTGCACAACGCCTGGGTCACGATGAGCGGCGAGAAGATGTCGAAGTCCCTCGGCAACTCGGTGCTCGTCTCCGAGATGGTCAAGCGCTGGCGCCCCATCGTGCTGCGCTACTACCTGGGCACCCCGCACTACCGCTCGACGATCGAGTACAGCGAGGAGGCCCTGCTCGAGGCCGAGTCCGCGTTCGCCCGGATCGAGGGCTTCATGCAGCGCGTGGTGGAGAAGGCCGGCGGCGCCGTCGAGCCCGCCGGCGAGGTGCCGCCCGCCTTCGCCGAGGCGATGGACGACGACCTGGGCGTACCGCAGGCGGTGGCCGTGCTGCACACCACCGTCCGGCAGGGCAACAGCGCGCTGGCAGCCGATGACAAGGAGGCCGCCGTGGCGCGGCTCGCCGAGGTGCGGGCCATGCTCGGCGTCCTCGGCCTCGACCCGCTCGATGCGCGGTGGTCCGGGGAGGACGACCGCGGCGAGGCTGTGTTCAATAAAAAGGTGCACGGGGTCGTCGACAGCCTCGTGGGCCTGGTGCTCCAGCAGCGTGAGGCGGCCCGGGCCCGCAAGGACTGGGCCACCGCGGACGCCATCCGCGACCACCTCAACCAGTCGGGGCTCGTCATCGAGGACAGCCCCCAGGGCCCGCGCTGGACGCTCGGCCCGCGCTGACCGCGTCCCGGCGACTCCTTGATCGATTGTGCCGTCCGGCCCTCCGGGCGGCACACTGCAGAGACGTACATACGAAGGCTTCAACAGACAGGTAGGTCATGGCCGCGAACAACCGCCGCATGTCCGGCAAGAAGGGCGCGCAGGTCGGCAGCGGCGGCAAGCGGCGCCGCGGACTGGAGGGCAAGGGCCCGACGCCGCCCGCCGAGATGCGCAAGGGGCACGCCAAGCAGCGCGCCGCCCAGGCGAAGGCGCGCCGCGTCCAGGTGCGCCCCCAGCGTCGTACGGGCGGCAAGGCGTCGTCCGAGCTGGTCGTGGGGCGCAACCCGGTCGTCGAGGCGCTCCGCGAGGGCGTGCCCGCGTCCACGCTGTACGTCCAGCAGTTCATCGACAGCGACGAGCGGGTGCGCGAGGCGCTCCAGCTCGCGGCGGAGCGCGGCGGGATCAACCTCATGGAGGCCCCGCGTCCCGAGCTCGACCGGATGACGAACGGCCTCAACCACCAGGGCCTGGTCCTGCAGGTCCCGCCGTACGAGTACGCGCACCCCCAGGACCTCGTCGACGCCGCGTTCGCCGAGGGCGAGGACCCGCTGATCGTCGCCCTCGACGGGGTGACCGACCCGCGGAACCTGGGCGCGGTCGTGCGGTCCGTGTCGGCCTTCGGCGGGCACGGGGTCGTCGTGCCCGAGCGGCGCGCGGCCGGGATGACCGCCGGTGCGTGGAAGACGTCCGCCGGTACCGCCGCTCGTACGCCCGTCGCGCGCGCCACCAATCTGACGCGCGCCCTGGAGGCGTACAAGAAGGCGGGCATCACGGTCGTCGGGCTCGCCGCGGACGGGGAGGTCGAACTCGGCGACCTCGACGCCCTCCAGGGGCCGGTCGCGATCGTGGTCGGCAGCGAGGGCAAGGGCCTGTCGCGGCTGGTGGGCGAGACGTGCGACGTCCGGGTGCGGATCGCGATGCCGGGCGGCGCCGAGTCGCTCAACGCGGGCGTGGCCGCGGGGATCGTGCTGTACGAGGTGGCCCGCAGGCGCGCCTGACGCCGGCGGCCGCCGGGCGTGAACCGACGTTTCCGGCAGGTCCGGACGGCCGTTCGCATGCTCGCCCGTACGGGGGAAAGCGGTCGTACCGGATGAGCTTGACGGGGTCCGGACAGATCCGCGCGGTCAAAGCAGTGTCCTAACCACACGTCACTCGGTTAGATGAGTGTGGACACCAGAACACGCCGCACACCCACGGGGGAGCGGTCGTCGGGATTCGACGACACCCCCGCGCTGAGCATGGTGAAGGTGCCGAGCGACCCGGCGCAGGTCGTCGTCAACCATGCGAGCTTCCGCGTGCAGTTGGGCGCGTCGACGCGGCGCGCTCCGTCCCCGCGCGCGGCGCGGCAGTCGAGCGCCCCCCAGGATGTCGCGCACCTGCCCCTCGTCGGCCAGGCGGACGGAACGGGCGTCCCGGGCCGCCGTCGCCCCGTCGTCTGGAGCGGGAGGTCCGCGCCCGGCGACAGCGGAGCCCACCGGCTGCTCCAGGCCGTACGGAGCCAGAGCCTGCTCAACGGCGAGGAACCGGCCGGCGACCCGGGCGCGACGCAGTTCCTGTCCCGCCTCGGTATGCGGGACCTGCCCGGGAGTCATGGCCTCGACGCCGGCGCGACCCGGCTGCTGCCGCACATGCGGAGCGCGGGCAGCGCCTACGACGAACACGTCCACGAGGCACCGCTCTACGGCGGACCGGCCTACGACGAGCCGCCCTACGACGGCAGGGCCTACGGAGGCAGGGCCTACGACGAACCCGCCTACGACGAACCCGCCTACGACGAACTCGGCGCGCCCGGCCACGGGGAACCGGCCTACGGCGGCCCCCTGTTCAGGGACGAGGTCCCCGCCGCGGAACCGGAGTCGCGGGGCAGGCGGCGCGGGGGCACGCCGGCCGCGTCCGCCGCCGCGGCCGGGGTGCGGCACGCCTACTATCCGGGCCGCCGGATGAACCTCGGCGTCGTGCTGCTGCCGCTGCGTATCTTCCTGGGCTCCATCTCCGCCTACGCCGGCATGGGCAAGCTCTGCGACCCCGTCTACTTCGACGGCGGGAAACGGGGCTCCATGGTCACCTGGCTCAGCACACTCCACCCTTGGCAAGTCGCCGAGCCGCTGCGCCAGTTCGCGCTCCAGCACCCCGTCGGGACCGGGCTCGTCGTCGCCTTCCTCCAGGTGATCGTGGGCGTGCTCACGGTTCTCGGCCTGTGGCAGCGGGTCGCGGCCGGGTTCGGCGCGCTGCTGTCGGCGGCGCTCATCGTCACCGTGAGCTGGCAGTCCGCTCGGGCGTACGACGTGCCCGACATCATCTACCTCGCGGCCTGGTCGCCGCTCGTCATCGCCGGGGCGCCGGTGTACTCCGTGGACGGCCGTCTCGCGGGCGGCGCCTGGCGCAGGCTCGGTCCGCGGGCGGACATCTGGGAGCTGCGGCGGTACGTGCTGCGCCGGGGCGCGCTGGTGACCGCGCTGGTGACCGGGGTGACGCTGCTCGTCGGGTCCCTGCTCGGCGGGGCGGTGCGGGACGCGGACCGCGTGGTCGTCCCCGGACCCGGGGAGGCGCCGCGCAACGAGCTGCCGGGCTCGCCGCTGCCCGTGACGCCGAGCGGGCGGCAGCACACGTCGAGCCCCTCGGCCTCGCGGCCCTCGGTGACGCACGGGGCGACCTCGTCGTCGCCGTCGAGCGCGGTCACCACGCCGGGTACGGCCGGGGCGACCGGCACCGTCACCGGCGGCCAGCCGAGCCAGACCCAGGGCACCGCGGGCCAGGCCCCGCCGCAGCACTCGGCACCGGTGCGGCAGGCCCCGAGCACCACCGCGGGGCCATCGTCCTCGGGCGGCAGCGGCACGGGCGGCCCGACGGGCGGGGCGAGCGGCAGCAGCAGCGGCGGAAACAGCTCCGGAGGCGGCTCGGGCCATCTGGTGGGCGGCCTCCTGGGCTGACCCCGGCCGGCCCCGGGACGACAGAGCCCCGCACCCGGGAGGTGCGGGGCTCTCGCACGCCCCGCCGGCCATGACAGAGCGTGGGGACCCCTCCGCGTCGGGTAAGGGACTGGTGGGCGCGGAGGGCGGTCCGGGGGCGGGTCAGCGGCCCAGGGCCGCCAGTTCCTTGGCCGCCTCGGTGAGGTCCTTCGCCGTGTCGATGGCCCGCCAGTAGGCGCCCTGCGGGAGGGGGAAGCCGGCCAGGCGGTGTTCCCGGGCCAGCCGGGGGAAGGTCGTGCGCTCGTGGTCGCCGCGCTCAGGGAGCATCTTGGCGAACTCGGCGGAGAACACGTAGACACCCGCGTTGATCTCGAACGTCGACGGCGGGGCCTCGATGAAGTCCGTGACGTGTCCGAAGCCGTCCGTCTTGACGGCACCCCACGGGATGCGCGGGCGGGCCAGCGCGAGCGTGGCGGCCGCGTCGCGCTCGGTGTGGAAGTCCGCCATGTCCCGCAGCGAGAACCGGGTCCAGATGTCGCCGTTCGTCGCGTACCACGGCTTGTCGGGGTACGGCAGGTGCTCGGCGGCGTACCGCAGACCGCCGCCACGGCCGAGCGGCTCCGCCTCGACGACCGTCGTGACGCGCACGGGCAGCTCGGCGGTGTCCAGCCACCGCTGGAGGACGTCGGCGAGGTGGCCGCTGGAGACCACGACGTCCGTGACCCCCTCTTCGGCGAGCCAGGTGAGCTGGTGGCCGATGATCGGGGTCCCGGTGCCCGGGATCTCCACCATCGGCTTGGGCCGGTCGTCGGTGTACGGACGCAGCCGTGAGCCCTGGCCCCCGGCCAGGATGACGGCTTGAACGGGGCGCGAGGCGGCGTTCGGATCGGTCATGACCGAACTGTACGTCGCGCGCCCCGTCCGCCGTCCGGACGCCGGGCCTCAGCCGTGCCGCGTGGCCACGCCCGAGGCGAAGGAGGTGTCGCAGACCGGGCGGGCGTAGGACTGGGCGAGGGCGGGGCCGTAGAGACGGACGGCGGCGCGGCCGAGCGCGCGGGCGATGGACGCGCAGTGCCGCGCCAGCGACGGGCGGCCGTCGACCGCCTGCTGGAGGTGGCTGAGCGCGACGCCCGGGTTCCTGTCCTGGAGCTCCAGCAGGAGCCTGTCGCGCAGCACGTCCTGCGGGGCGCGGGAGGAGGCGCGCGTGGAGACGTCTGCGGCGGACGCGGCGAGCACCGAGTTCGACGAGCCCCCCGACCAGTTCACGCGGGTGACCGCGAGGGTCCCGGACAGCACCAGGACGACGGGCAGGACGAGGGCCAGGGTGCGGCCGATCCGGTGGGCGGGGCCACGGCCGCGCCGTGTCCGAGGAGGAGTGGTGTGCTTCACGCGAGTGAGGGTAGCGCGGGGTAGTGATTTGGCGACAATTAGTCACCGGTTCGAGGGATGAGAAGGCGACGATTTCTGGGTAGGGGTTGACGCGCGTGGTCGAAATGCCGCGTATGCCGGGGTATTTGTCGACAGCGAAGAGGGCCCCGCGGTCATGGTGATCCGCGGGGCCCTCTTCGTCGTTCCATTCCGGTACGGGCACCCGGCCCGGTCCGGTGGGCGGACCTCAGTCGGAGAGGCGCTCGCCGGTCGAGGTCGAGAACACGTGGGTCTCGCCCGGCCGCGGCACGATGTGCAGCTTGGCACCCTTCTCCGGCACCTGACGGCCGCCGACGCGGACCACCAGCTCCTTGGTCTCGTCGCCGATCCGGGCGGTGCCGTAGACGTAGCCGTCGGCGCCCAGTTCCTCGACGACGTTCACGGAGACGGCGAGGCCGTGCGGGGCGTCCTCGGTGTCCTTGGACAGCGAGGACGCGGCCGCGCCGCCCAGCTCGACCACGTCGAAGTGCTCGGGGCGGACGCCGACGGTGACCGTGCGCTCCCCCCGGTCGGCGGCGGCCTTGAGGGCCTCGCGGTTGACCGGTACGACGCTGTTGCCGAACTTCACGCCGCCGTCCGTGATCGGGACCTCGACGAGGTTCATGGCCGGGGAGCCGATGAAGCCGGCGACGAAGAGGTTGGCCGGGCGGTCGTACATGTTGCGCGGCGAGTCGATCTGCTGGAGCAGACCCTTGTTGAGCACGGCCACGCGGTCGCCCATCGTCATGGCCTCGACCTGGTCGTGGGTGACGTAGACGGTGGTGATGCCGAGACGGCGCTGGAGCGACGCGATCTGCGTACGGGTGGAGACGCGGAGCTTGGCGTCGAGGTTGGACAGCGGCTCGTCCATCAGGAAGACCTGCGGCTCGCGCACGATGGCGCGGCCCATGGCGACACGCTGGCGCTGACCGCCGGAGAGCGCCTTCGGCTTGCGGTCCAGGTACTCGGTGAGGTCGAGGATCTTCGCGGCCTCCTCGACCTTCTTGCGGATCTCCGCCTTGGCCACGCCGGCGATCTTGAGCGCGAAGCCCATGTTGTCGGCGACCGTCATGTGCGGGTAGAGCGCGTAGTTCTGGAACACCATGGCGATGTCCCGGTCCTTGGGCGGCAGATGCGTGACATCACGGTCGCCGATCCGGATGGTGCCGGCGTTCACGTCCTCGAGCCCCGCCAGCATCCGGAGCGAGGTGGACTTGCCGCAGCCGGACGGGCCGACCAGGACGAGGAACTCCCCGTCCTCGATCTCGATCTCGAGCGCGTCGACGGCGGGCTTCTGCGACCCCGGGTATATCCGGGTCGCCTTGTCGAACGAGACAGTGGCCATGGTGAATGGGCCCCCTTCACCGGCAGGAACGTGCCGGACGATCCGTTGTAAAGGCGGTGCGCCACTACGGGGTTCCGTCGTGGCAGTAGTCCACAAGGGTGAACTGGCTCAGGACGCTACCTCCCCTTCACCTGCTCTGTCAGTACCCGGGAGTCTGTGAACTTCGCGGAAACTTTCGACGGTCCGGGTCCGGGACCTGGGTACACTGCTCAGGCGCACCCGCGTACGCCTCCTTAGCTCAGCTGGTCAGAGCGCCGCTCTTGTAAAGCGAAGGTCGTCGGTTCGAATCCGACAGGGGGCTCTCCCGCTGAACAGTGCAGACGCCCCGGCCGATGATCGGTCCGGGGCGTCTGACATCCACGAGTGACATCAACAGGGGCGGTCACTCACGGTCGGGGCGGCGCATGAGCCGGCGGTCCATGTGGCTGATGGCCTCGCGCTGCGTGTCCGATGTCACGTGCGTACAGACGTCCATCGTGATGCTGATCTGGCTGTGGCCCAGGATCTCCATGACGACCCGGGGCGCGACGCCGGCCGTGGTGAGGAGCGTGGCGCAGCCGTGCCGGGCGTCGCGCAGACGGATGCGCCGAAGGCCGGCGGCGGCCGTGATGCGGAAGAACGACCGGTTCACGTTCTGCGGGTCGATCGGACGGCCGGTGCGAGTGATGAAGACGTACACAGAGAAGCGGACCTCGTGCCCTTTGCGTGCCCGATGGGACGGCGGCCGACGGGGAACACCGGGGAATATCCCATGAACGCGCAGGTCAGCGTCTTGCCAGGTCAGCACCGACCCACGTACGCGATCTTCCGAACTGGTGCCGAACGTGTCGACGGCTCGGTTGAATCAACCGGGATGCAGCGCACAGCCGACTATCTCTTCAAGCTTGGACAGCACCCACGGGGTCACGTCATCGAGGTCTCGATCAATGTCCGGCACCACGATCTCAACTCCAGGGCCGACGACTACTTCACACCGCCGGGCGGGGAGAAGTTCCAAGAGCCCAAACTGGATCTTGGTTACCTGCTCCCCATCGACCACCACGGTGCGATCTTCGGCGACGAGTCTGATCACCGGCACACCGTAGCGGCTGACATCCACGCCTGACTTCAACGACGCCGGCCGAAGGTGTGCACCAGCCCCCTGTCCGGCTGTCGCACCCGTCGACGACGGCCTCCGGAGCGGGTTCGGATCGAACGAAAAGGGCGGGTGGGAAACCCCGGGTCGGTTGTCGTTGCCGTGACGTAGACTCCGTGCCCGCAGCCCGAGGTGCGCGGTGGCCGCTGCGCCGGGGCGGAGGTCTCCGCACCCGACTGCCCTACCGCGCCGGGCTCCACCTGCTTTCCTGCTGTCCACCATTGGGGGCTCACGCCTGTGCGTACGCGCAGCACATCCTTAGCGACCGCCACCGCGGTCCTACTCGGTTCGATAGTGCTCGGCTTCGGTGCCGCGGCACCCGCGTCGGCGACGTCGGCGCCCGCCGTCACCGTCGCCTCGGACGGCGGCATCGTCGCCGACGGCCCGCTGAACCGGGTCTTCGTCGGCGACCACACCGCCGGCACCGTCTACGCCGCCGACCAGAACGGCGCGAAACTCGGTTCGCTCACCGGCATCCTCGGCGTCTCCGGCCTGGCCGTGTCCACCGACGGCTCGACCCTGTACGCCGCCGCGTCCACCTCGCACGAGATCGTGGCCATCGACGCGGCCACGCTCACCGTCAAGGCCCGCTACCCGATCGACACCGGCGAGGGGCCCACGTATGTGGCCTTCGCCGGGGGCAAGCTCTGGTTCAGCTACGGCAACCAGTGGGCCGCCAGCCTGGGCTCCGTCGACTCCGCCGGCACGGTGACGCTGGGTCAGGCCCCGCAGAACTTGCTCTGGAACCCGGAGGCGCTGAGCGCCAATCCGGCCGAGCCGAATCTGCTGACGGCCGTCACCCAGGGCTCGTCGCCGAGCACGGTGACCGTGTTCGACGTCTCCAGCGGAACGCCCCAGACCGTGTCCTTGGTGACCCCCTACAGCGGGCCCGTGGAGATCGCCGGTGACGTCGACCTCATCCCCGGCGGCGGGCTGTTGCTCGACGGCACCTACCGCATGAGCTACACCCAGAACAGCTGGACCGAGACCGGGGCCTACCCCAACACCGGTGCGGGGAACGGCGATGTCTCTCCCAGCGGCATGGTCGCCCAGGTTGCGGGCGGCACCGTGCGCATCTATCAGCCGAACGGCACCCAGCCGATCCACTCCTATGCCACCAACGCCCAGACGGTCGACGTCGTCTGGGCACCGGACGACTCGCGGGTCTACGCCTTGGAGGGTGCCTACAGCAGCGGCAGCGGCTCGCCGACCAGCTACACCCTCAAGGTCCTCACCGACCCCACGCGCAACGTGCCGACGCTGTCGGTGAAGGCCCCCACCAGCGCGCCGCGCGCCAAAAAGCTCACCGTCACCGGCAAGATCAGTGCGACGGTGCCGCTCCCGGCCGGCATCAAGCTGCAGGTCACCCGCTCCGACCTGGACAGCCCCAGGGGCAAGGCGCTGGCCTCGGTCACCACCGGCTCCGGCGGCACGTACAGCTTCGACGACACCCCGCCGGCCGGCGGCACGGTGACCGACACGGTCTCGTACGCGGGTGACGCCACGCACACCCCCGTCAGCACCTCGGCCAAGGTCGCGGTCTCCCGCACCACGCCCACACTGACCGTCACCAACAACGGCAAGCACTACAACTACGGCACGAAGGTCACCTACACGGTGCACCTCGGCTCGGAGTACAAGAACCGCACGGTGGCGATCTACGGCGACCCGTACGGCGCCGACCAGGCCAAGCGGCTGCTGAAGAGCGGCACGGTCAACTCCTCCGGCAACCTGTCGGTATCGGTGACCATGTACCGCAACTGGACCTTCAGCACCGTCTACACGGGCGACGACCGCACCGCGTCGAAGACGGTCACCACCCACGCGTACACCTACGCCCGGCTCTCGACGGCGCTCTCGAAGCAGTACAAGACCGCGAAGATCGGGTCCACCACCTACGCGTACTACCACAAGAACACCGCGCCGGTGCTCAGCACCAGCATGAACTACTACAAGGGCCGCAAGGCGCGGCTCGACTTGCAGGTCTACTACAACGGCGCCTGGTACGCCTCCGACTCCGAGTACTTCGCGCTCTACTCCGACGGCAATGTGTCGGTGAACCTGGGAGCCCCGGGCAAGTCCGGCCTCCGCGCCCGCGTCCGCGCCGTCTACGTCGAGGGCGGCTCCGGCGACTCCGTGAACGCCACCACGTACGGCAGTTGGAAGTACATGGACTTCACCAACTGACCTACAACGGAAACGGAACGGCCTCCGGGCGGCGCATCACCGCGCCCGGGGGCCGTTCCGCGTCGCGCGTCGGTGTCCCCTCATCCGCTGCGCTGGTTGTGGGTGTCCCCGATGGCAGGCTGGAGTCGGCAACCGGTTGCCCTGTCCGCACGCCCACTTGCCGGGCAAGCATCAATTCTGAAGCCGGGTATTCCGGCGCAAGTACAGGGCAACCGACAGTGCGATGAGCGCGACCTCGGCACCAATGGATACCAAAGCCGGCGGCTCGGTCCAGTTGCCCACGTTGTCGCTGTAGTCCGGCAGGCCAGGGCCGCGGGAGAGCACGAAGCGGTGATCCCCCGGGTCTCTGCCACGGGGGATCACGTGCAACGGGTGACCGGGATCAACTCCGCCCCGCCGTTCGCGTGCGCAGTCCGCGTTCAGAAGCCGCCGTTGAGGTCGTACCAGCTCTGGTGCAGCAGCCGGTACTTGGCGACGAAGCCCTTGCCGTTGCCCGCGTACAGCCGCAGCTGGTTCGCCGTCGACCCGGCGTCGGGGTTCTTGTATCCGTCCTGAGTGGCGGCGACCAGGTCGAGCCGTCCGTCGCCGTCGATGTCACCGACGCTGAGGAAGGTCGACATCTGGCCCCAGCCGCCGCCGATGAGTTTGCGGGCGCCGAAGGAGCCGTGTCCGTTGCCGGGGTACAGCCACAGGTTGCCCGAGGTGTCGCGGGCGAGGAGGTCGCCGTGGCCGTCGCCGTTGAGGTCGCCCGGTGCGGTCAGGGCGTTCATGGACTTCCAGCCGCCACCCAGGGACTTGCGGGTGCCGAAGGAGCCGTGCCCGGTGCCGGGGTGGAGCCACAGGTTGCCCGAGGTGTCGCGGGCGAGGAGGTCGCCGTGGCCGTCGCCGTTGAGGTCACCGGTGGCGGTAATGGTGGCCATCGACTTCCAGCCGCCGCCGAGGTCCTTTCGGGCGCCGAACTCGCCGTTGCCGTTGCCCGGGTAGAACCACAGCTCGCCCGAGGAGTCGCGGGCTATCAGGTCTTCGGTGCCGTCGCCGTTGAGGTCGCCGTGCCGGGTGAGGGCGGTCATGGAGTTCCAGCCGCCGCCGATCAGCGCGCCGTCACCGGTGCCGGAGACGAACCAGAGCCGGCCACTGCGGTCCCGGGACAGCAGGTCCGCGCGGCCGTCACGGTTCAGGTCGCCGAACCCGGGGGCGCTCGGGGCGGGCTCCGCGTACCACCCGGAGTACGGGGTGTTGTCGCATTCCCGCTCGTTAGGAACGAACTTGAGGGAACTGATCTGCCTGTCGAGCATGCCGGAGTGGCTGTTGGCGCCCTGGCCCGGCTCGTCGATGAACATGATGCCGGCGCCGTCGTAGTTCTGGCCGGTGAAGAGGCAGGCAAAGCTCGACGTGCGGTTCCAGAAGGACCGGATTCTGTTGTCCCACGCGCCCATCGTGGGCATGTCGGCGCGGGTCTTCATCATGGAGCCGGTCTCGCTCGTACCGCTCCACCCGCACAGGTAGCCGGACGGGCAGGAGCTCGCCGACGTGGTGGCTGCCTGCGCGGGCACAGCGAGCGTCACCGCGGCCAGAGCCAGGCCACTTGCGGTCACCACCAGCCGTCTGAGGCGTCTGTTCACCTTGGTCCCTTCTGGGTTCGGATGCAACAGGATGAGCGCACTGTATGCCCGGCGGCGTACTGCACCTTGGACGCGGTCCGGATTCAGCCTCCGCCGAACCGTTACGTGGTTCCCGAGCGCCTTCGTTGGGCCAGGCCGGTGCCGGGAGAAGATCCGAGACGCACTATCGTCCCTTTGACGATAACTGAAGCGCCGTACCAATCCGGCGAAGCGTCAAGCACTCGAAGTGTCGGTGTTTTCGGCCTGCTGCCGCGGCTGAGCCACCCTCACTGCTTCCGCATGGGATCGCTACCGGCCCGCCACTGCTCGGCTCACAGACGTGCGCCGCCGCATCACATGGAGGCCCCATGGCCCACGCCCGGACCCGCCAGCCCCACGTGGACGCCCTGGGTGCCGACCGGGCCGCCGGCGTGCTGCTCGGGGCGGCCGTGGGCGATGCGTCGGGTGTGCCCTACGAATTCGAGACGAGGCTGTGTGAGGATCAGCAGCCGCAGATGATCGGGGCGGTGGCCTGGGGCCGTACGAGCCCGGCGAGTACTCCGACGACACCCAGATGCAGGTGTGCATCGCCGATGTCGCGGCCACCGGGGTGGATCTGCGGATCCCCGGGGCCCTCGATCAGATCGCTGCCAACTTCCAGCAACGGCTGAGCGGTGGCGCCACTGACGTCGGCTCGCAGACCCGCACCGTCCTGAACGTCGCCCGCCAGGCTGGCGGAGCGCCGGGCGCGGCGCTGTTGGAGGCCGCTCGCGGCTTCACCGCCGGCAATGATCGCGCCGCCGGGAACGGTTCGCTGATGCGCACCGGGATCGTCGCCCTCACCCATCTGGGCGACGCCGCGGAGATGGCCGAGGCCGCCACCGCCGTCAGCGCGCTCACCCACCCCGATCCCGACTGCGCCGACGCCTGCGTACTGTGTTACGGGCGCGCCCTGGATTGTCGGTGTGAACGCGCGGACGGGCCGTGAGTGGGCGTAACGGCCGGTGGGGCCGCCACGGCAGCCGACAAAACGGCCCGCCCGCCGACTGGTTCAGGTGCAGCGCATATACGAGGGTCGGCTTCTGACCCGTTGACGCCCGGAGCGGCGTCGAGTTGTTGGCTTCCGCCAACCGGCTTCTCGGTGCCGACCATCGACCGCATATGAGGTCCGTGATGCGGTGAACCCATTTGCACAGGATGCCGAAGTGATGAGCCCGGCTTGGAATCTGACCGGTGACACGGAAGCCAATCGTTGCTAATCTGAGGCCCCTTGGCCGGGCAGGGCCATCCATTTCTGCCTGTTCGGGGAATCGGTGAAATACTTCTTCAGGGGTGACGGATCCGGATTTCACTGGCAGAGCGGTCGAGCGGTGTCCACTCCGACTGTGAACCAAACGGGCGTGGTGAGCGAACGCCCCAGACATGACGTCACCGTCCCGAAGCGGAGTGCATTCTCGGGGGATCCGCCCAAAGCACAGAGGAGAAAGATGAATCGGCGCAGTTTCATGGCGTCCGCCGCCGGCACAGCCACTGCAGCGTACTCGTTGTCGTTTCCGTCTGAGGCTCTCGCTTCCGAGGCTCGCGCGGACGATCTGCGGCATCTGCCTTCGCTATGGGATGTAGACCGGTCCGTCGCGAATCTGGAGAATGCCTATTGGGGCGTCATGCCGCGAGTGGTGGACGACGAGTATGCGAGGCAGACGCGCTACCTCAACCGCCACAACGTGACATTCGTGCGGGACGGGATACCCGGGCATGAATGCTCGGAAGCGATGGAGAACGTACGGGCCGAGGTGGCCCGACTGCTGGGTGCCCCGAAAGAGGAGTTCACTCTCACACGGAACGGCACCGAAGCCCTGCAGAACCTGATCATGCAGTACGGGGCACTGAAGCCGGGCGACTCGGTCATGTACGCCGATCTGGACTACGACGAGATGCAGCAGGCGATGGAGTCGCTCAAGCGCTATCGCGGCGTGAACGTCATCAAGTTCTCCATCCCGGAGCCTGCCACCACCGCGAACATCCTGGAGGCGTACCAAGCGCAACTGAAGATGGCGCCGGCCAGGCTGAAACTGTTGATGGTCACTCACCTGTCCAACCGCACCGGAATCGTCATGCCGGTACGGGAAATTGTGAGCATGGCGCGTGCGCGTGGTGTCGACACGATAGTGGACGCAGCGCAGACGATCGGTCATATGGACTACACGCTGGCGGACCTCGATGCGGACTATGTCGGGTTTTCGCTGCACAAGTGGCTGTGTTCACCCATCGGAACCGGCGCCATATGGATTCGTGGATCGAAGCTGCAGAACATCGAACCGTGCATGGGGAACACGATGTACCCACTCGATGACACGCGCTCTCGCTCCAGTGTGGGAACAGTGAATTTCGCAGCCACCCTGACGGTGCCCAAGGCCATAGAATTTCACCGCAGCATCGGAGCCAGGCGGAAGCAGGAATATCTGCAGTCCTTGCGGAATTATTGGGTGGAACGAGTGAGGGACATCAAGGGGATGGAGATCCTCACGCCCGACGATCCGGCACGCCATGGCGCGGTGACCAGTTTCCGCCTTCCCGCGATGAAGGACTACGCGCAGGCGAAGAAGCTTTCAAAGATTTTGCTGGAGAAGCACAGAATCCTCACTGTGGCGCGTACCGGCATCGCGCGAGGAAATGCTGTACGCGTGACTCCGACGTTGTACAACACGCGAGATGAACTCGACCGGCTGGTCAAGGCGTTGCGTCAGGAAAGCGGCGCATTTATCTGACGGGTTGTCGCGGGCCGCAATCGTCGAGGGCGGATCGGCAGGGCTTCGGCGTAGTCGGCGGGCGTCCGTTTCGTGACCACTTGCGGTGAAGGGAGCGCGAGCGGACGGTTCCTGTCTCATGTCCATTGCGCCTCGGTGGCCTGCGTCTCCGGGCACCGTCGGGCGGAGCCAGCCGACGGTGCCGGGGGTTGATCCCCGGCGTGGCTGATGAGACAGGTGCAAATGCGGACGACGCTCGTGCATGGGGTGAGCGGCTGGGCTGGGCGTTCGGGCTGATAGCAGAAGATCCGGCTGCGAGGAGTGCGGCACGCGCTGGCCGTCGTCCTCGGCCTGACCGCGTGCGCGGTGGCGGACCGACGGCACACCCCGCGCTATGGCGACCTGGCGCAACCTCGCGGTCGGCGCCCTGCGACTGAACGGCGCGAAGAACATCGCCTCCGGCCGTCGCCGCAATGCGCGTGACGCCCGCCGACCCCTCACGCTCCTCGGCCGCGCCTGAGCACGAAGTGGACGTCACTCGACCACGCCGAAGCCCTGAGGGTTGTCGCAGAATAACTTCAGGCTTTGATCTTGGTCAGGCGGGCTGTCTTGCAGGCGGGCTGTCTCGCGAGGTCATCGAGTGGAACGGCACTTCGGCGTTCGTGAGTTATTTTCCGACGGCCCCCTGGGACGCTCAGGGGTCGACCGGGTCCGGCGCATGCGTTCTCGGCGTTCTCTCAGGCCGAGACCGAGAGGTAACGCCGCCTCAGATGGTCGGGGTGTCGTCAACAATCGGCCTGTGAATCTCAACGACCGGCTTCCACCCCGCGGAGAACTCGATGAAGTCTGCACGGGTTGGGTAGGTGTCGATCGCGCGACGGTCACGCTTCGGGCTGTCGCTCCCCTTGCGCCCCCGGGGAGCCTGCTCCTCGAAGATGTCGACCTTCACGTCGGGAACCTCCTTGAGGCCCTGGCGCCAGATCTGCACGATGTCGGCGCCGAACGCCTGCCGGGCCGCAGCGTAAAGGGCCGTGAGGGCCCCCTTGTCCCCACCAGGGACGAAAAGTGCCAGGTCCAGCACGACACCGGCGGACTGGAGGACCTCGATGGTCACCGAGCCGTTCTCGTCGGCCAAGTAGATTCCGGCTTCATTCTCGTCGTCGGGAAGGCAGGAGACCTCTTCCTGGAATACGGTTCTCGCCGTGATCGAGCCGCCCTCGAAATCCTCACCGGACTTGGTCAGAAAAGCAGGGACATAGCAGTCGGGAAGCTTGAGTTCTGCCGTGTCGGCGGAAACGAAGAGCCTGTCCTTCACGCCGAGCTTCGTCACCTCTTCCAACGAGAGGCGGCGAGCGGCGATCTTCTCCGTGTTCACGATTTCCCTTTCAGGTTGCACTGTCCCTCCGAACAGGGACGCTACCACGAAACCCTGAGGTCAACTGCCCAGTAATCTTTGGGTAAATGGCCTCCGACGACCTGCACGGGAGGATGTCGAAGCGAGTGCCACTCGGTCGGGAACACGCATCCGCCAGGTAGTGTCCCTCGTCATGGTGTTGGGGATCAACTGGCAGTTGCATTTCGGTGCGTTGGGTAGCGCGGAGGAACTAAAAGAGAGTTTACGGTAGATATCACCCATATCGCCTTCGGGGAGGTGGAGGCGAGGTGAGGCGATCCATTCGTCGTGCATCTCGAAGAGCGCAGCGGAATCCAACCGGATGGTCCGACATCGCAACAACGGAGACCCCCACCGGCAACATCTGGATGGAGCGCGAACCGGAAGTCGCTTAGTGCCTGTTCCATATCTCCGGTTCTGGGTAGCCTTGGTGCCTAGGCTGGCCGGGTGTCCGAGGATGCCGGGCGGACCGGAGTGCGGGTGTGCGGGGGCTGTGGCGAACGGTTGAGGCCGGGAGCGCGGCCCGATGCGGTGTTCTGTTCTGCGGTGTGTCGTGCCCGGCAGTGGCGTCGGGTCCGCCGGCTGCGGAGGCGGGTGGCTGCCGAACTGGACGGCGAAGGGCTGGCCAAGTGTCCGGTCTGCGGGGCGACTTGGATAGTGGGGGTGGACCGGCGGTCGAACGCCGTCTGCTGCTTGCGACGGTGCGTGACTAGGGCCTGGAGGGCCCGGAAGGGTTCGCACGTGATGTGGCGCTTTCGCGTGAGTTCCGGCGAAGGCGGTGGCGAGTTCTCATCTGATGTGGCGAGCCTGAATGGGTGAGCGCTCGATTGCGAAGCGTGGTGGGCGGGGCTCCGGGAAGGTTCGGGGGCTTCGAGGTGAGATACATGAGGGACGGGCTGGAGTGCCGAGTGCCGTTGGTCCGGGCCGTGAAGGTGCGGTTTGACCGGGTCGTCTTCGGGGGCCTGGAGCACACCGTGGTGGCCATTGCCGGAACGACGGTGCGGCTGCTGTCCGCTGCTGGGGAACCGTCCGTGGTCCTGGCGTCCTACCTGTTCGCCGCCGCCGACTTCGAGGCAGCGGTGAGGTTCCCGGAAATGGTGCAGGTCGCCCAAGTGCTGACCGATCCGGACTGGCGACGCCACGTCGCCATGGTCGAACTCCACCACCTCGACAACTTCTACCGCCACACCGCCAAAGTCCTCGGCGCCGACCGCGAAGGATTCATCACCGACCGCGGCCGTGTCGACCCGCTCTGCGAATGGGCTCAAGACCTGCGAACCCGCCACGCCGCCACCCGCGCCAGATTCTGGAGCGATCTCCAGCTGAACCACTCCCGCTACGGGAGCATCCGGCGGCCGTTTCCCGAAAGCCGCCACTTCACATGAGAAGGACGATCAGTGAATGGCCGTGACGCCATCAAGTAACCGCCCGTGACCAGCAAGGTTGACCTGCCGAGGAGACGACGATGAAAGGACGTGCGGGCAGAGTGCAGTCCATGCCGGACTCAGCAGACCTGACGTTTGCCCATGATCTTGCCGATCACGCAGCCAGCATCGCTCGCCGACATGGGAGAGCCGACGAGAAAGCAGTACAGATCAAGAGCGATGGAAGCCCGGTCAGCGCCGCTGACCGGGAGATCGAAGAAGCGCTGCTCCGTCGCATCCATGAGCAGCATCCTGACGACGCGATCGTGGGTGAAGAGTCCGGCGCCCACGGCCAGGGCCGTCGCCGCTGGATCATCGACTCCATCGACGGCACGACCAGCTTCCTGGCCGGGGAACCCGAGTGGAGCACCCTGATCGCGCTGGAGGTCGACGGCCACATCACGTTGGGCATGGTCTCCGCTCCCGCACTGGGCTGCCGCTGGTGGGCACTGCCGAGCCACGGTGCGTGGACCGGACCACTACCTGCCCAGCCCGCCCTCGCCCGCCGGCTGAGAATCAGCGAAGGCGGCGATGCCGCCAACGCTGCTCTTGGGATCTGGCCGCCCCCGACCAGGCTGAACAAGGCGCAACGCGTTGTTGCCACGGCACTGGCTGCCCGCACTGGGCGCACCACCCCGGCACTGGACTGGTCCAAGACGGATTCCACTGCACGTCTCCCCACGAAGCCGTCCACAGGATCCGGCACCTGCCATGGCGCCCTCCTTGTCGCGACAGGCCAGCTCGACGCGTTCCTTCTGTTGGGGGCTGGTCCGTGGGACATCGCGGCCCTGATCCCGATCGTTCAGGAGGCCGGAGGTGTCTTCAGCGACCTCTCAGGCCGGCAACGCACCGACACCGGAACCGCTCTGTTCGCCCGCCGGGGACTCCACAACCAGCTCCTCGGCATCGCCTCGTCAGCCGCCGCTGCTGATCCCGAAAGTTGCCACCTTGAATGAGAAAGACAGCCGATCGACATCTCACCCCAACTGGCGAGCCCGAGCTCACCGGGATGCCCGCTCGCCAGGTCAGCGGAGAACCAACACGACCGGTCACGGCCGCCAGGAGATCCGCCGGCTGAAGGGGTGCACGGTCAACAACTTGCTCTTCCCCGGCGCCCGCCAGGCCGTCCAGATCGTCCGCCGCCGCGTCCACCGCAAGACCGGGAAGATCAGCCTCAAGACCGTCTACGCGGTCACCAGCCTCACCGCCGAGCAGGCCGGCCCGGCTCAGCTCGCCCGACTGATCCGAGGGCACTGGACCGTCGAGGCCCTGCACCCCGTCAGGGACGTCACCTTCGCCGAGGACGCCTCCCAGCTGCGGACCGGAAGCGCCCCCAGAGCGATGGCCACCTGCAGAAACGTCGCGATCGGAGCTCTCGCCTGACCGGCGCCCGCAACATTGCCTCCGGCCTCCGACGGGCAGCCCGAGATCAAACCCGGCCCCTTGCCCTTCTCGGCCTCACGTGATCAAAACGGACGACATCAAACTACGCCGAAGCCCTGGGCGGATCAGGCGTCGCCGGCACGGTCGCCGCCTGACCGCCCGAAGGGCCGGGTCCGGACCCGGCCCTTCCTCAGCCCCCCGAGCGGATGGGCAGGGCTCAGGCCGCCACGAGGACGGCGGTCCGTTCCGCCTCGCCCAGCAGATCCATCAGCGTCGCCCGGGCGCGGGCCACGCGGGAGCGGACCGTGCCGACCGGGCAGTCGCCGACCTCGGCCGCCTCCGCGTACGACAGACCAAGCAGTTGGGTGAGGACGAATGCCTCCCGGCGCTCGCCCGGCAGCGCGGCCAGCAGGTCGAGCAGCACGACGCCGTCGTCGAAACCGGGCAGGTCCAGCGGCTGGGTCAGTTCGACGGCGAGCTGCCAGTCCGGAACGTCGGAGAGCCTGGGCCGGACGGCGGTGTACCGGTGGCTGTCGATGACCGCGCGGCGGGCGATGGACAGCAGCCAGGACCGCGCCGAGGAACGCCCCTCGAAGCGGTGCAGGCTGCCGAGGGCGCGCAGGAACGTGTCCTGGGCGAGGTCGTCGACGGCCTGGGAGTCACCGCACAGATAGGCGACGTAACGCTGGACGTCGGGGTGCAGAGCGCGGACGAACCGCTCGACCGCGTCCGGGTCACCGCCTCCGGCGGCCAGCGCCCACGCGGTTATCGACTCGTCGGCCGACACCGCTTTGTCCGTCTCACTGTGCGTGTCAAGCAGGGCAGGGGTGATCACCTGGTGTCCTTCTCGGGATCCGTGATCCGAACCGAGGGCGCGCACGGCAGCGCGCGAGCGGTCCGGTGAATGGGGGAGACGGCCCCACGGCATGCGGGCGCGGTGACGCAGTGACGCGGTTGCGCTGTGGCGTCGTAACGTCGTTGAGCGCCGGCGTGGTTACTGGTCACGCCGTGGCGTCGCTTCACCGTCGCGCCATGGCGCGACGGTGAAG
>NZ_JBSFXK010000040.1:0-70066 GCF_053595355.1 Streptomyces sp. NPDC002513
ACCCCACCGCGCCCCCCCCCCTACCCGCACGAGGGTTCAGAACCCTCGTGCGAGACGGCGGTCAATCCTTGAGGGCTCGTCATTCGAACGTGCTAATCCGTGGGTCACAGGCCCACGGATTCCCCTCAAAGCCACCCCCCGGGGTCGCCCTCCCCTCTAGGCTCCCGAGCCTGAACGGGGCATGGCCGCACCCGCCCGGTCCGGGACAACGGTGCGGGTTCGGGGGGAGGTACGTCATGGGGCCGGTCCGGCCGTCGGCAGCCGTCTACGTCGGCTGCGCCGTCCTCGGCGCCCTGGTGTGCGTGGCCCCGCTGCCGGATCTCCCCGTCCCCTGGCGGGCGGTCGCGCTGCTCGCCGCGCTCCACGCCGGCTGCGAGCGGCTGCCCCTGCCCCGGGCCCTCGACCGCACCCGAGCCGGGCGGACCACGCCCCCCGGCGGCCACCGGGCCCCGGAGGGCATGGGCACCTTCTACCCCGTGCTGCTCGCCGGGGCCTTTCTGCTGCCGCCCGCGGCCGCCGCGTTCGTGCCGCTGCCCGGTGCCCTGCTCGCCGGTGTCACCGGGCGGCCGTCCTGGCTGCGCCGCGGCTGGCGGGCGGCACGGCTCGCCCTCGCCGTGTGGGCCGCGTCCCGCGTCCACTGGTCTCTCGGCGGGCACACCGCGGTCGCCGGCCCCCACTTCTCCCACGCCCTCCTGACCGCCGGGGCCGCGGTCGTGGTGTTCTGCCTGGCGCTCACCGTGCTCGACGGCGGAATCCTGGCGCTGGGCGTGGGGGCACCTCCCGCGCCCTCACCGCGGCGGGGGAGGGCAGCGGCGCGCACCGCCTGGCGCGGGCTGTTCCTGCGCTCCCTCGCGCCCGTCGCCGTGCACGGGCTCGCCGGACTGATGATGGCTGTCTTGTGGCGCAGCCCCTACGGGCCGGTGACGGCGCTGCTCGTGCTGCTGCCCATGTACGTCTCCTGCTGGGTCTTCGCCCAGTACCACCGGGAGCGGGCCGCCCACCACGCGACGATCCGCGCGCTCGTCCAGGCCGTCGGCCTCAAGGACGGCTACACCCGCGGCCACAGCGAACGGGTCGGACAGGCGTCCATGATGATCGCCCGCGAGCTGGGCCTGGACGACCACCGCGTGGAGGTGCTGCGGTTCGCCGGGATCCTGCACGACGTGGGCAAACTCGGCGTGCCCACCCGGCTGTTGCGCAAGGAGGGGCCGCTCACACCCGAGGAGCGCCGGATCATCGAACTGCACCCCGAGTACGGCCACGAGATCGTCCGCGGCATCGGGTTCCTCGGCGAGGCACGGTCCGCGATCCTCCACCACCACGAGCGGCTCGACGGCACCGGATACCCCTACGGGCTGAGGGACCGGCAGATCCCGGAGCCCGCGCGGGTGGTCGCGGTCGCCGACGCCTTCGACGCGATGACGTCGACCCGCTCCTACCGGCGCGCCCGGCCCGTCGCGGCCGCGCTGGAGGAACTGCGGCGGTGCGCGGGCACGCAGTTCGACCCGGCGATGGTGCACGCGCTGATCCGCGCGCTGGAGCGAGCAGGACGCCCCGGTTCGGACGACGCCGGGAACGGCGGCGGCTGGTACCCGGCGGTGACCGCCGACGAGCGGCACGGGAACGTACCACCACCGCCCCGGCCCGTGGCCGGTCAGCCGGCCGGGCGCGGGCACGGCGGGGGCGGCGCATGACCGCCGGCCGCCTCCCCCTCGTCCTCGCCCACACGACCGCCGCGCTGCTCGCCGCCGGCTGTCTCGGCCTGACCCTCTGGCACGGCCTGGAGGAACCCGGCGTCGCCCTCGCCTTCGGGGTGCTCGCCGCCGTGGGGGAGCTGTCCCGGTGGAGCGGCAGCGGCGAGCGGGAGCCCGCACCCCTCGGCGCGGCCGGGGCGCTCTCCTACGCCCTGCTCGGGCAGATCGCCGGGCGGCCCAGCCACCACGGGGTGCCGCAGGTCGTCACCGTGGTCCTCACGGCCGCCCTCGCCGGCTGTGTCCCGCACGTGGCCCGGGGCCGCGGCTCCACCGCCGACCATCTCACCCGCCGCCTGCTGACCGTGGGCTTCGCCGCCCTCTGCTTCCAGCCGGTCTTCCGCCACGGCGGCCCGCACGGCTGGGGCGGGCCCGCCTACACCCTGCTCGTCGTCGCCCTGCTGGTGCTCACCACCCTCTGCGACGCCGTGCTCGCCGCCGCCCTGGCGCACGCCCGGACCCGCCGGCCGTTCGGTCCGCTGCTGCGCGACGACCTGCGCGCCCGGCTCGGCATCGGCTCCGCCGTCTGCGCGACCGGTGCCGTGATGTCGCCGGCCGTCGCCGTGGTGGGCCTGTGGGCGCTGCCCGTCCTCTCGCTGCCGCTGCTGCTCACCCAGCTCTCCGGCCGGCGCTACGCGGCCGTGCGCACCACCTGCCGGCAGACCGTCGCCTCCCTGGCGCGCGCCACCGAGATCGCCGGGTACACACCCCCCGGGCACGCCCGCCGGGTCGCCGCGCTCAGCCGGGCCGTCGGCCGTGAGCTGGGCCTGAGCGAGCCCGAACTGACCGTGCTGGAGTACGCGGCGCTCATGCACGACATCGGGCAGCTCAGCCTCGTCGACCCCGTGCCGGCGGGCGCCACCGCCGTGCTGCCCGCCGAGGAGCAGCGGCGCATCGCGCTCCTCGGCGGCGCCGTCGTCCGGCAGACCGGGGTGGACGCCGAGGTCGCGGTCGTCGTGGAGCGGCAGGCCGACCCCTACCGGGACCAGCCGGTCGGCGCCAGGATCGTCCGGGCCGTGAACGCCTACGAGGAGATGGCGCGGGCACAAGCGGGGCCGGGGGGACCCCTCAGCGCGCTGGAGCGGCTGCGCCTCGCCTGCGCCCGCGACTACGAGCCCGAGGTCGTCCAGTCACTCGCGAGGGTGTTGCGCAGAGACGGTCTGACCTTGCCGACAGCGGGGTAACCCATGGGTAATGAGCGCCCGTCCGGCGGTACGTGGTTGGATGCGAGGAGAGGGTGTTCGGGGGCACAGCTCGCGCGTGACCCCGCGGACGGCAGGGAACCGGCAGGCGGGAATCGCAAGGGACTGGCAGGCGGGAATCGTGAGGATCTTCGGGAAGGGACGGCACCGGCCCTCCGCCTCCTGGCGGCAGGCCACCGACCGCGCGTTCACGCTGATCGGCGACGGCCGGTACGAGGACGCGGGTGCGCTGCTGACCCGCGCCGCGGACCTGGAGCCGTGGCTGTCGGAGTCCTGGTTCAACCTCGCCCTGCTGCACAAGTTCCGCCACGACTGGGAGCAGGCCCGCGCGGCCGGGCTGCGTGCCGTGGCCCTGCTCGACCGGGAGACCGGGGCGCCGGACTGGTGGAACGTGGGCATCGCGGCCACCGCCCTGCAGGACTGGCCGCTGGCCCGCCGCGCCTGGCAGGCGTACGGGCTGCGGGTGCCCGGCGGGGCCACCGTCTCCACCGAGCCCGACGGGATGGAGCTGGGCAGCGCCGCCGTACGGCTGTCGCCGGAGGGCGAGGCCGAGGTCGTGTGGGGGCGCCGGCTGGATCCCGCGCGCATCGAGGTGCTCTCCATCCCGCTGCCGTCCTCCGGGCGCCGCTGGGGCGAGGTCGTGCTGCACGACGGAGTGCCCCACGGGGAGCGCACCACGGCCGCCGGGCACGCCTATCCGGTCTTCGACGAGATCGAGCTGTGGGCGCCCTCGCCGGTGCCCACCTGGGTCGTGCTGCTGGAGGCCGCGACCGAGGACGACCGGGACGCGCTGGAGCAACTGGCCGCCGACGCCGGTTTCGCCGCCGAGGATTGGTCCTCGTCCGTGCGGCTGCTGTGCCGCGCGTGCTCCGAGTCCCGGATGCCGTCCGACGAGGGCGACGGCGAGCACCTCGATCCGCACGACCACAGCGAGCCGGGGCATCCGGGGCCGCTGGGGCACCGTACGCACGGGCAGCTGTGGGTGCCCGAGCGTGAGTGCGGCATCGCGGCGCCGGACTCGCTGGTGCGGGGGCTGCTCGACGGCTGGGTGGCGGACAGCCCGGACTCCCGGGACTGGCGGGACCTCGAAGAGGTCTGCTGACCGGCGGCCCGGCCCGGGAATCCCGGGGAAGCACCCGGGCGCGCCCCGTAGTCTGTACGGGCAGGATTTCTCATGGTTGCAGGAAGGCGTACGTCGGTCATGGCGCAGCAGGACACCGATCAGCAGCACGCGGGCGTGCTCCCCGTGGACGACGAGGGCTTCGTCAACGACACCGAGAACGCCGAGGAGCGCGAGACGGCCTGGCGCGAGCGCGGCACCTCGCGGCCGATCACGGTCGTCGGGAACCCGGTGCTGCACAAGGAGTGCAAGGACGTCACCGAGTTCGGCGCGGAGCTGGACCGGTTGGTCGCGGACATGTTCGCCAGCCAGCGCACGGCCGAGGGCGTGGGCCTGGCCGCCAACCAGATCGGCGTCGACCTGAAGGTGTTCGTCTACGACTGCCAGGACGACGAGGGCGTACGGCACGTGGGCGTCGTCTGCAACCCCCGGCTCGTCGACCTGCCCGCCGACCGGCGCCGCCTCGACGACAGCAACGAGGGCTGTCTGTCCGTCCCGGGCGCCTACGCGCCGCTCGCCCGGCCCGACTACGCGGAGGTCACCGGGCAGGACGAGAAGGGCAACTCGATCAAGGTGCGCGGTACGGGCTACTTCGCCCGGTGTCTGCAGCACGAGACGGACCACCTGTACGGCTACCTGTACATCGACCGGCTGTCCAAGCGCGAGCGCAAGGACGCCCTGCGGCAGATGGCCGAGAACGAGCCCCGCTACCCCGTGGTGCCCAACGACTGAGACCGTGGCTGAACGACGCCTGGCCGGGAGCACCGCTCCCGGCCAGGCGTCGTTCATGCGCGCGTTGCACATGCGAGCCCGGGTACGTCTGCACGGACTTGTATCGAGTCACACAAGGGATGTTCTCGGCACGGTCGGAGACGGGTGAGTCACATCCGTTCCCAGACCGGTCGATTGTGGTGCTGAATGGAATGCGCGGCGATACGCAACGGCGCGCGCCCGGCACGGCGCAAGGGGCGTGACGCCAACCGGCTGCCGAGAGGGGTTTGTTCGTGCCACCTTTCCCACACAGCACTTCACCGACGACGACCGCGGTCGCGGTTCCACCGGCGCTCCGTCTGCCGGTCATCGAGACCGCGTTTCCCCGTCGACTGCACCCGTATTGGCCCCGTCTGCAGGAGAAGACACGTTCCTGGCTGCTGGAAAAGCGGCTCATGCCGGCGGACAAGGTCGAGGAACACGCCGACGGGCTGTGCTACACCGACCTCATGGCGGGCTACTACCTCGGAGCCCCCGACGAGGTCCTGCAGGCGATAGCGGACTACAGCGCGTGGTTCTTCGTCTGGGACGACCGCCACGACCGTGACATCGTCCACCGCCGGCCGGCCGCCTGGCGGAAGCTGAAGTTCCAGCTCCATGCGGCCCTGGACTCACCCGGGCACCATCTGCGTCAGCCCGACCCGCTGGTGGCGGGGCTCGCGGACAGCGTGGGGCGCCTGTATTCGTTCCTGGGTGAGCGGTGGAACGCGCGCTTCGCCCGGCACTTCCACGCGGTGATCGAGGCGTACGACCGGGAGTTCCGCAACCGCGCCCGCGGGAGAGTCCCGACCGTCGAGGCCTACCTGGAACTGCGGCGGCTCACCTTCGCGCACTGGATCTGGACCGATCTGCTCGAGCCCAGCGCGGGCTGCGAACTGCCGGACGCCGTGCGGAAACACCCCGCGTACCGGCGGGCGGCACTGCTCAGCCAGGAATTCGCCGCCTGGTACAACGATCTGTGCTCGCTCCCCAAGGAAATCGCGGGAGACGAGGTCCACAATCTGGGGATCAGTCTCGTCCAGCACGAGGGAATGACACTCGAAGAAGCCGTCGGGGACATGCGGCGGCGGATCGATGAATGCATATCCGGTTTCCTCGCCGCCGAAAAGGAGGCACTGCGGTTCGCCGCATCCCTCGCGGGCGGCACCGCGCAGGGAAAGGAACTGGGCGATGCCGTGAAGGCGAACGTCGCAAACATGCGGAACTGGTTCAGCGCCGTCTACTGGTTCCACCATGAGTCCGGCCGCTACAGAGTCGAGAGCTGGGACGACCGCTCGACACCCCCGTACGTCGACAACGAAGCGGCAGGTGGGAAATGACCCTGGAACCGGTCGGTGCGAAGGCGCCCGAGGCGGCGGCACCCCCGCGCGTCCCCCCGCTCGCCGCGGGCGGCCTCCCCCTCCTCGGCCACGGCTGGACCCTCTTCCGTGACCCGCTCGGCTTTCTGGGCCGGCTGCGCGACGACGGCGGCGTCGTCCGGCTGAGGCTCGGGCCCAAGACGGTGTACGCGCTCACCACCCCCGCGCTCGCCGGGGCCCTCGCGCTCAGCACCGACTTCCGGATCGGCGGCCCGCTGTGGGAGTCCCTGGAGGACCTGCTCGGCAGGGAGGGCGTCGCCACCAGCAACGGTCCGCTGCACCAGCGCCAGCGACGCGCCATCCAGCCCGCCTTCCGGCAGGAGGCCATCCCCGGCTACGGGCCGGTCATGGCCCAGGAGGCGCGGGCGCTCGTGGAGCGCTGGCGGTCCGGCGCGACCATCGACGTCACGACGGAGTCGTTCCGGGTGGCCGTGCGCGTCGTCGCGCGCTGTCTGATGGGGGGCACGTACATGGACGAGCGGGCCGAGCGCATCTGCACCGCGCTCGCCACGCTCTTCAGCGGCATGTACCAGCGCATGGTGATACCGCTCGGACCGCTGTACCGCCTGCCGGTTCCGGCCAATCGCGCTTTCAACCGGGCATTGGCCGATCTGCATCTCGTCGTCGACGAGATCGTCGCCGCCCGCCGGGCATCCGGTCAAAAGCCGAACGATTTGCTGATGGCTTTGCTGGAGGCGAAGGACCAGAGCGGTGAGCCCATAGGGGAACAGGAGATCCACGACCAGGTCGTCGACATCGTCACGGCCGGCAGCGAAACAGTGGGATCCATGGTCATGTCGCTTCTCCAGGTGCTCACGGATCACCCGGAACAGGCGGACGGGATCCGCGACGAAGTGAATACCGTGACGGGAGGCCGGCCGGTCGCATTCGAGGACATCCGGAATCTGACGTACACCGCCCATGTCATCGTCGAGACCATGCGGGTGCGCCCCGCCGTGTGGATTCTGACGCGGCGGGCCACGACCGACACCCAGCTCGGCGGGTACCGCATCCCGGCCGGGGCGGACGTCGTGTACAGCCCCTACGCGATCCAGCACGACCCACGCTCCTACGAGCGGCCCGAGCGGTTCGACCCCCACCGCTGGCTCCCGGAACGCGCCAAGGACGTCCCGAAGTACGCGATGACCCCCTTCGGGGTCGGCAACCGGAAGTGCCCGGGAGACCACTTCTCGATGGCCGAACTCACGTTGATCATGGCGGAGGTGGCGTCCGCCTACCGCTTCGAGGAGGTGCCCGGGTCCGACCCGAGGCCCCGCATCGGCATCACGCTCCGCCCGCGCCGGCTGCTGCTGAGAGCGCTGCCGAGGTAGGCCTCCGGGCGCACGTCCAGGCGCCCTCGGGGCCTCTGGACGTGCGCCGGCAGGCGGTCGGCGCCGCGCCCAGCCGCTGTCAGGAGCATCGGCAGTGAACGATACTTACCGCATGAACGCATTCACGGGATACGCGACCGTCCTGCTCCTCTTCGCTCTCCTGGCCGGCCCGGCGCTCGGGGGCTTTCTCCGCGAGCGCCGGATCGACCGCCAGATGAGGGCGGCGCAGGCTCAGAAGTCCTCGTCCAGGTCGACGGTGCCCTCCACCGCCACCTGGTACGCCGACGGACGCCGCTCGAAGAAGTTGGTCAGCTCCTGAACACCCTGGAGCTCCATGAAGGAGAAGGGGTTCTCCGAGCCGTACACCGGGGCGAAACCGAGGCGCGTGAGGCGCTGGTCGGCGACACACTCCAGGTACTGGCGCATCGAGTCGGTGTTCATGCCGGGCAAGCCGTCACCGCACAGGTCCCGCGCGAACTGCAGCTCGGCCGCGACGGCCTCCCGCAGCATGTCGGTGACCTGCTGCTGCAACGCGTCGTCGAACAGGTCCGGCTCCTCCTTGCGGACGGTGTCGACCACGTCGAAGGCGAAGGACATGTGCATCGTCTCGTCCCGGAACACCCAGTTGGTGCCGGTGGCCAGGCCGTGCAGCAGACCCCGGCTGCGCAACCAGTAGACATAGGCGAAGGCGCCGTAGAAGAACAGTCCCTCGATGCATGCGGCGAAGCAGATCAGATTGAGCAGGAAGCGGCGGCGGTCGGCCTTGGTCTCCAGCCGGTCCAGCTTCTCCACCGAGTCCATCCAGGTGAAGCAGAACTCGGCCTTCTCCCGGATGGACGGGATGTTCTCCACGGCCGCGAAGGCGGCGGCGCGGTCCTTCGGGTCGGGGAGATAGGTGTCCAGCAGTGTCAGATAGAACTGGACGTGGACGGCCTCCTCGAACAGCTGGCGCGACAGGTACAGGCGCGCCTCAGGGGAGTTGATGTGCTTGTACAGCGTCAGCACCAGGTTGTTCGCGACGATCGAGTCACCCGTCGCGAAGAAGGCCACCAGACGGCCGATGAGGTGCTGCTCGGCCGGCGTCAGCTTCGCGAGGTCGGCGACGTCCGAGTGGAGGTCGACCTCCTCCACGGTCCAGGTGTTCTTGATGGCGTCCCGGTAGCGCTCGTAGAAGTCCGGGTAGCGCATCGGGCGCAGGGTCAGTTCGAAGCCCGGGTCGAGCAGGTTGACGTGACGGGTCATTTCTGTCGGCGCGAAGCGCCGTCCTCCAGGGGTGGTGGTCGGGTGGCGGGCGGGCATTACTGGCATGCCTCGCAGGACTCGGGGTTCTCCAGGGAGCAGGCGACGGCGTCGGGGTCGGCCGCCTGCCGGACGGGGACGGCCGGCTGCGCCTGCGCCGCGCGGGCGATCCGGGTCGCCGGGCGGGAGCGCAGGTAGTACGTCGTCTTCAGGCCCGACTTCCAGGCGTACGCGTACATCGAGGAGAGCTTGCCGATGGTCGGCGTCTCCATGAACAGGTTCAGGGACTGGGCCTGGTCCAGGAAGGGGGTGCGGGCGGCGGCCATGTCGATCAGGCCGCGCTGCGGGATCTCCCATGCCGTGCGGTACAGCGCCCGGACGTCCTCGGGGATCCACGCGAAGCCCTGCACCGAGCCGTTCGCGTCGCGCAGCGCCTCACGGGTGCGGGCGTCCCAGACGCCCAGCTCCTTGAGGTCCTGCACCAGATACGAGTTCACCTGGAGGAACTCACCGGACAGCGTCTCGCGCTTGAACAGGTTGGACACCTGCGGCTCGATGCACTCGTACGCTCCGGCGATCGAGGCGATCGTCGCGGTCGGCGCGATCGCGAGGAGCAGGGAGTTGCGCAGACCGACCGCGGCGATGCGCTCGCGCAGGGCCGCCCAGCGCTCCGGCCAGGTCAGCTCGGTGTCGTAGTGGTCGGGATGCAGCACGCCCCGGGCGGTGCGGGTCCGGTCCCAGGCCGGCAGTCGGCCGCTGCGCTCGGCGAGGTCGGCGGACGCCTCGTACGCGGCGAGCATGATGCGCTCGGCGATCCGCGTGGACAGGGCCTTGGCCTCCGGTGAGTCGAAGGGCAGGCGCAGCTGGAAGAAGACGTCCTGCAGACCCATCGCGCCGAGTCCGACCGGGCGCCACTTGGCGTTGGACCGGCCGGCCTGCTCCGTCGGGTAGAAGTTGATGTCGACGACGCGGTCCAGGAAGGTGACGGCGGTGCGGACCGTCTCGTCCAGCCGCTCCCAGTCGATGTCCCCGTCGGCGACGAACGCACCGACGTTGACCGATCCCAGGTTGCAGACCGCCGTCTCCCCGTCGTCGGTGACCTCCAGGATCTCCGTGCAGAGGTTGGAGGAGTGGATGACGTGGCCCGGTTCGGCCGTCTGGTTGGCGGTGCGGTTGGCGGCGTCCTTGAAGGTCATCCAGCCGTTGCCGGTCTGCGCGAGGGTGCGCATCATGCGGCCGTACAGGTCGCGGGCGGCGATGGTCTTCCTGGCGAGGCCGTCCGCCTCGGCCTTGCGGTAGGCGGCGTCGAACTCCTCGCCCCACAGGTCGACCAGCTCCGGCACGTCCGAGGGGGAGAACAGCGACCACTGCTCGTCGGCGCCCACGCGGCGCATGAACTCGTCGGGGATCCAGTGCGCGAGGTTGAGGTTGTGGGTACGCCGGGCGTCCTCGCCGGTGTTGTCGCGCAGTTCCAGGAACTCCTCGATGTCGGAGTGCCAGGTCTCCAGGTAGACGGCGGCCGCGCCCTTGCGCCGGCCGCCCTGGTTCACGGCGGCGACGGAGGCGTCCAGGGTCTTCAGGAACGGGACGATGCCGTTGGAGTGCCCGTTCGTGCCGCGGATCAGCGAACCGCGGGAGCGGACGCGGGAGTAGGCGATGCCGATGCCGCCGGCGTGCTTGGACAGGCGGGCGACCTGGTGGTAGCGGTCGTAGAGGGAGTCCAGCTCGTCCTTCGGGGAGTCGAGGAGGTAGCAGGACGACATCTGGGGGTGCCGGGTGCCGGAGTTGAAGAGGGTGGGGGAGGAGGGGAGGTAGTCGAGGCGGCTCATGAGCCCGTAGAGCGCCGCGACGTCGTCCACCGAGCGGGGCGAGTCGTCCTCGGCGAGGCCGGCGGCGACGCGCAGCAGGAAGTGCTGGGGCGTCTCGACGACCTTGCGGGTGATCGGGTGCCGCAGGAGGTAGCGGCTGTGCAGGGTGCGCAGCCCGAAGTAGCCGAAGCGGTCGTCGGCGCCGGTGTCGACGAGGGTGTCCAGCCGGGCGGCGTGCAGGCGCACGAAGGCGGCGGTCCGGTCGGCGATGAGGCCTTCTCGGTGTCCGACGGCGACGGACTCGGTGAACGACGTGACGCCCTGGGCGGCGGCCTCGGCGCGGATGGTGAGGGTCAGCAGCCGGGCGGCCAGCCGGGAGTAGACGGGGTCCTCGGAGATGAGGCCGGCGGCCGCCTCCGTGGCCAGCTCGCGCAGTTCCGCGGCGTCCGCGCGCGCCGACCGGCCGCGTGCGGCGGCGGCGGCGACCCGGCCGGGGTCGGCGTCGGGGAGGTCGGCGGTCAGCTCGGTCAGGGTCCGCAGCAGCGCGGCACCGGGACCGTCGGTCCCGTCGGTCACCGGGGGCGGCACCGGAGCCGGTGTCGCTGAAACCGGGTCGGCTGGCGCGATGGTCACGTGGGGCTCTCCCTCGCTCGGCACGGGGCCTGGGGAGGGCAGGGGCAGCTCACGAGCGCGCGCGGGCTCGCGTCCACCGGCCCATTCCACGAGGCCCGGACGTCAGCGCCCGAGCCGGTCGGCCGGGCGCGCTGTCGGCAGGTCCTCGGACTGAACAGGCGTGCGTATGCACGCGAGTACACCGTTGCGGGACAGTTCCGGATTCGCACCGGATTCCCCTGCGGCGACAGCGAGCATGAGCATACATCTTGTGCCGGGTCGCGAGGTCACCCCCAGATGTTGTGCCGTGTCGGCTCCGGAGCGTGTCAGAGGGTCAACGCATAGGTGAGCAGCGCGAGGTCGAGATGCGGGAGTGGACTCCAGTCTCGCTCCGGTGTGCGCAGGAAGCCGAGGCGCGCGTAGATGCGGTGGGCGGTGTGCATGGTGGGCTGGGTGGACAGCACCACGCGCCGACAGCCGGGGACCGTACGGGCACGGTCGACGCAGACACGCACCAGGGCCTCGCCGACGCCGCGTCCGCGGGCCGCGTGATCGACGGCCAGCATCCGTATCTCGGCCTCGCCGGGACCGGCGATGTCGGCCATGGGCCCGCCCGCCGGTACGAAGGTGACCCCGCCGAGAACCCGGTCGTCCTCCACGGCGGCCAGCACCTCGGCGGCGCCGGCCCGCTTGGCCACGTCTCTCAGCTCGCCGAGGTAGGCGTCGTTCTCGCCGAAGTCGAGCAGCCCGTCCTGGAGGTAGGCCCGGGCGGTGAGCTCGCCGAGGGCCGCGTATTCCACGGGCAGTGCCTGCCGGATGGTGATGTCCATGAGGGCGAGTGTGCCGGACGGGTACGACAACGGGCCGCCGGATTTCTCCGACGGCCCGTCACCCACGGGTCCCTAATGGGCCGTGCCGGCCGTGGCCGGGGGCAGTTCCGCCCGGACGCCGGGGTCGCCCGCGTCCGCCGTGTAGTCGTCCGGCCTGGTCTCGTCGACGCCCTCGGGGGCCTTCAGGGCCTTCAGGACGAAGGTCAGGACCACCGTGACGAGGACGTTCAACACGAACGCCGTCAGACCGATGTAGCCGATCTCGCCGATGCCCGGGATCTCCTTCGCCGAGCCCCCGAAGTGCGCTTGCGTCGGGGACGCGACACCGTACGCCGCGAGCGTGCCGTAGACCATGCCGACCGCCCAGCCCGCGAGCAGCGCCCAGCGGTGGAACCAGCGGGTGAACAGTCCGCCGACCAGGGCCGGGAAGGTCTGCAGGATCCAGATGCCGCCCAGCAACTGGAAGTTGATGGCGACCGTCTTGTCCATCGTCAGCACGAAGACCAGGGCGCCCACCTTCACCAGCAGCGACACGATCTTGGAGACCCGGGTCTCCTCCTTCGCCGTGGCGTCCGGCTTGATGAAGTCCTTGTAGATGTTGCGGGTGAACAGGTTGGCGGCCGCGATGGACATGATCGCCGCCGGGACCAGCGCCCCGATGCCGATCGCCGCGAACGCCACACCCGCGAACCAGTCCGGGAACATGTTCTCGAACAGCTGCGGAATCGCGAGCTGCCCGTTCTGCACCTTCACGCCCGCCGCGATCGCCATGAAGCCCAGCAGCGCCAGCAGACCCAGCATCAGCGAGTACAGCGGCAGGATCGTGGTGTTGCGGCGGATCACCTCACGGCTGCGCGAGGACAGCGTCGCCGTGATCGAGTGCGGGTACATGAACAGCGCGAGCGCGGAGCCCAGGGCGAGCGTCGCATAGGTCCACTGGCCCGCCTCCGGCGGCGCGAGCGCCCCGCGCGGCTTCCCCGTCAGCGGACTGGTCTGCGCGAACGCATGGCCGGCCTTGGCGAAGATGTCGTCGAAGCCGCCCAGCTTGATCGGGATGTAGATGATCGCCACCGCGATGACGATGTAGATCAGCCCGTCCTTGACGAACGCGATCAGCGCGGGGGCCCGCAGACCCGACGAGTACGTGTACGCGGCCAGCACGGCGAAGGCGATCAGCAGCGGGAGGTCCTTGACGAACCAGTTGGTGTTCTCACCGCCGCCCACGCCCATCACGTCCAGCACGGCCTGGATGCCCACCAGTTGGAGCGCGATGTACGGCATCGTCGCCAGGATGCCGGTGACGGCCACCGCCAGCGACAGCCCCTTGGAGCCGAAGCGGCCGCGCACGAAGTCGGAGGTCGTCACGTAGCCGTGCCGGTGCGACACCGACCACAGCCGGGGCAGGAAGGTGAAGATCAGCGGGTAGACGAGGATCGTGTACGGCACCGCGAAGAAGCCCGCCGCGCCGGCCGCGTAGACCGCCGCCGGCACGGCCACGAAGGTGTACGCCGTGTACAGGTCCCCGCCGAGCAGGAACCAGGTGATCCAGGTGCCGAACGACCGTCCGCCGAGGCCCCATTCGTCGAGGCTGTGCTCGTTCTCGGCCTTGCGCCAGCGCGCCGCCAGGAAGCCCAGCACGGTGACGGCCAGGAAGAAGAAGATGAAGACGCCGAGCGCGACGCCGTTCACTCCGTCCTTCATCGGGACGCACCTCCCCCGTGGCCGGCACGGGCGCGCTGGTCACGCCGCCACAGTTGGTGGGCGGTCACGGTCAGCCCCGTGGAGATCAGCACCCACAGCATCTGGTACCAGTAGAAGAAGGGGATGCCGATGAACGTGGGATCGGTCTTGGCGTAGGAGCCGACCCACAGCATCGCGACAAAGGGTGCTCCTAGGCAGAGGGCGATGACGACGCGCAAGGGTGTCACCCTCGCCGCGCTCGTCCCGTCCGGCTGGTCTGACATCTGGTGGCTCCGTCCCCTCACTGTTCACCTGTGGAATGCGCAGGCAATCTAGGTGACGGTGCCCGAAGGCGGAAGACCTCGTCCGTATATCGGCCCTCGCCGGCGGGACAAGTCCGGCGATCGGCTCAGTCCTGCGGTCGCTTGAGCCTCGCCACGAACTTGTACCGGTCCCCGCGGTAGACCGACCGCACCCACTCCACCGGCTTGCCCTGCCGGTCCAGCGAGTGCCGGGAGAGCATCAGCATCGGCAGGCCGACGTCCGTGCCGAGCAGGCCCGCCTCGCGGGGCGTGGCCAGCGAGGTCTCGATGGTCTCCTCGGCCTCCGCGAGATGGACGTCGTAGACCTCCGCGAGCGCCGTGTAGAGGGAGGTGTACTTGACCAGCGAGCGGCGCAGCGCCGGAAAGCGCTTGGCGGACAGGTGCGTCGTCTCGATCGCCATGGGCTCGCCGCTCGCCAGCCGCAGCCGCTCGATGCGCAGCACCCGGCCGCCGGCCGCGATGTCGAGCAGCCCGGCGAGGGTGTCGTCGGCGGTGATGTAGCCGATGTCCAGCAGGTGCGAGGTGGGTTCGAGGCCCTGGGCGCGCATGTCCTCCGTGTACGAGGTGAGCTGCAGCGCCTGGGAGACCTTCGGCTTGGCGACGAACGTGCCCTTGCCCTGGATGCGTTCGAGCCGGCCCTCGACGACCAGTTCCTGCAGGGCCTGGCGCACCGTCGTGCGCGAGGTGTCGAACTCCGCGGCCAGCGTGCGCTCGGGCGGTACCGGAGTCCCGGGCGGCAGTGTCTCCGTGATGCCCAGCAGATGCTTCTTCAGACGGTAGTACTTAGGCACGCGCGCGGTGCGGACGGTCGCCCCGCCCTCGCTTTCCGCACTGCTGACGTCGGTGCTCATGGTCTGCCTTCCCGGCTCCGGATGCCGAAGCGACCGACACGCCGTCGGTCGCGGCTCAATCGTGGCACGGCTCGCTGCGGGGGGTGCCCCCACAAGCTCCGCGTTCCCCGGCGCGCGTCCGGGGATCCCCTCTGTATACCGTCGGCCACCCCTCTGGTCTAGTCCACCGACGTCGAAGTGGTCCAGTCGGGCGAGCCCTCACTGGCCTGCCCTTTTCGCTGGGTTCCTACTTAAAGGTTCTTGCATATGTAGGTCCCATAACGGACGCCGGGACCGCGCCGAACACCCTTGACACGCCTATTGGTCTGGGCCAAGCTCCCCGTACTGGTCTACACCATTGGTCCAGGTCCCGGCCCCACGGGCGGTAGTCGTCATCGGTCGCCGCGGGGACAAGGGGGGTTGGTGGCATCCCTGAGGAGGGTGGGCGTGAAGCGCAAGCTGATAGCCGCGATCGGAATCGCGGGCATGATGGTCTCCATCGCGGCATGCGGGGACGGCGGCAGCAAGTCGTCCGGGGGGTCGGACGCCAAGGAACTCACCGTCTGGCTGACGGTCGACGCGCAGAACAACTGGCCCGCGCTGGTGAAGGCCGCGGACGACGCCGTGACCAAGAAGCACCCCGGTCTGAAGATCAAGCACGAGTACTACGCCTGGCCGGACAAGAACACCAAGCTCGACGCGGTCCTCGCCACCGACAAGGTGCCCGATGTGGTCGAGATGGGCAACAGCGAGATGCTCGGCTACATGGTCAAGGGCGCCTTCGCGCAGGTGGACCCGGCCAAGTTCGACAACTCCGGCCAGTGGCTGGACGGCCTCAAGACCTCCGTCACCTACGAGGGCAAGACCTACGGCGTCCCGTACTACGCCGGCGGCCGTGTCGCCAACTGGCGCAAGGACATCGCGGCTTCGGTGGGCATCAAGACGCCCCCGAGGACGTACCAGGAGCTGACCGCCGACCTGGACAAGATCCAGAAGAAGGAGGGCGGCACCTTCAACGCCTGGTACCAGCCGACGCGCGACTGGTACGCGGCCATGTCCTTCGTCTACGACGCGGGCGGCTCCATCGCCAAGGAGGAGGGCGGCCAGTGGAAGGCCGACCTCTCCTCGCCCGAGTCCGTCAAGGGCCTCACCGAGTTCAAGAACGTCGTCGACACGTACATGCACGGCGACAAGACCAAGGACGAGTCCGACCGGTACATCGTCTACGGCCAGGGCAAGTCCGCCATGATCTTCGCCGCCGCCTGGGAGGGCGCGACCGCGGCGGACCCGAAGAACGACAAGACCGGCAAGCTCAAGGACAACCTCGAGAACTTCGTGATGCCCGGCCCGTCCGGCAAGAACATCCCGGTGTTCCTGGGCGGTTCGGACCTCGCGATCCCGGTCAAGTCCAAGGCGCAGGATCTGGCCGGCGAGTGGATCAACGCGTTCACCGGCACGCAGGGCCAGAAGGGCCTGATGGCCAAGGGCAACCTGCCCAACAACAAGACGGACCTCGCCACGCTGAAGAACGACCCGGCGACGGCGGTCCCCGCCACCGCGGCCGAGTCCAACTGGTTCGTCCCGATGGCACCGGGCTGGGGCCAGGTCGAGAAGGCGCAGATCCTGCAGACCATGCTGCAGGACATCGGCACCGGCAAGAAGTCGGTCGAGGCCGCCGCGAAGGACGCGGACGCCGCGATCGACAAGGTCATCAACACCAAGTGACCTGAGCGCGGGGCCCCGTGGCCCGGAGCAGTCCGGGGCCGGGGCCCCGCGTCCCGTTCGACCTGAGGGACCGCCAAGGAGTGCGCGATGAGTGCCGCAGACACGACCACCCCTGCCAAGGTGCCGCCGCCGCGGCCGGCACCGCCACCCGTCGTCCCGGACCGGCCGCGCGGACAGCGCACGTCGAGGGGGACCGCGGTCCCCTGGCTGCTGCTCGCGCCCTGTCTGCTGATCCTCGCCCTGGTGATGGGCTATCCGCTGGTCCGCCTGGTCACCCTCTCCTTCCAGAAGTTCGGCCAGTCCCAGCTATGGGGCTTCCAGCCGCCCGGGTCCGTCGGATTCGCCAACTTCACCAAGGTGCTGGGCGACGGCGAGTTCTGGGCCGTCGTGCTGCGCACGATCGTCTTCGCGGCCGGCTGCGTCGTCTTCACGATGGTCGCCGGCATGCTGATCGCCCTGCTGCTGCAACGGGTCTCCGGCTGGGTGAAGACACTGGTCAACATCGTGCTGGTGGCCAGCTGGGGCATGCCCGTCATCGTGGCCACCACCGTCTTCAAATGGCTCTTCGACTCGGACTACGGCGTCTTCAACGCGTTGCTGAGCAGACTGCCCGGGGTCGAGATGATCGGCCACAACTGGTTCGCGTCGGGACCGCAGGGCCTGGCCGTGATCATGCTCCTGGTGGTGTGGGGCGCGGTGCCCTTCGTCGTCATCACGCTGAGCGCCGGCCTCACCCAGGTCCCCCAGGAGCTTCAGGAGGCGGCCCGGCTGGACGGCGCGGGCGCCTGGGGGGTCTTCCGCCATGTCACCCTGCCCCTCCTCAAGCCGGTCGTCGTGATGCTCACGACCCTGTCGGTGATCTGGGACATGGGTGTCTTCCCGCAGGTCTTCGTGATGCGCGGCGGCCATCCGGAGGCCGAGTTCCAGCTCCTCACCACCTACTCGTACGACCGCGCGTTCGTCGTCAACGACTATGCACAGGGTTCGGCCATCGCCCTGCTGACCGTGCTGCTGCTGCTCGGCGTGGTCGCCGTGTACATGCGCCAGATGCTGAAGATCGGAGAGGTCGAATGAGCACCCTCGTGTCTTCCGCCCGCCGGAGGTCGAGGCTCGGCTGGAACCTGCTCGGCCTGCTCGTCTTCGTCACCGCGGGCTTCCCCGTCTACTGGATGGTCAACACGGCGGTCAAGCCGGCCAAGGACGCCATCGACTCCGATCCGAGCCTGCTGCCGACGGGTTTCACCCTGGCCAACTTCCGCCGGGCGCTGGACATCGCGGACTTCTGGGGGCCGGTCGGCCGCAGCCTGGTCGTGTCCCTGTCGGTGGTGGCGATCGGCATCGTCGTCGGGATGCTGGCCGCGCTCGCCATCTCCCGCTTCGCCTTCCGCGGCCGGAAGGCCGTGATCGTGGGCATCCTGGCGGTCCAGATGGTCCCGCTGGTCGCCATGATCATCCCGGTCTTCCTGCTGCTCAACGACCTTGATCAGTACGACAGGCTGACGGGTCTCATCGTCACGTACCTGACCTTCATCCTGCCGTTCACCGTGTGGACGCTGCGCGGGTTCATCGTCAACATCCCCGGCGAACTGGAGGAAGCCGCGATGGTGGACGGCTGCTCCCGCACGGGCGCCTTCCTGCGCGTGGTCTTCCCGCTGCTCGCCCCCGGCCTGGTCGCCACCTCGGTCTACGGCTTCATCCAGGCCTGGAACGAGTATCTGTACGCCCTGATGCTGATGAGCCAGCAGCACCAGACCGCGACCGTCTGGCTCGGGAACTTCACCACCCAGCACGGCACCGAGTACGCCCCGATGATGGCCGGGGCCACGATGATGGCGGTGCCGATCGTCGTGCTCTTCCTCCTCGTCCAGCGCAAAATGGCCGCGGGCCTCACCGCGGGCGCCGTGAAGGGATGACACCCCCGATGACGACATTCGCCAGCGGTACCGACACCCTCACCCGCGACGCGCTGACCGTCCTCCAGCCCGGCTTCACCGGCACCTGTGCCCCCGACTGGCTGCTGCGCCGCCTCGGCGAGGGACTGGCGTCCGTGGGACTGTTCGGCCGGAACATCGCCTCCCCGCGGCAGCTCGCCGCCCTGACCGCCCAGTTGCGCGCAGAGCGCGACGACGTGCTGGTGGCGACCGACGAGGAGGGGGGAGACGTCACCCGCCTGGAGGCGCGGTCGGGATCCTCCTTCCCGGGCAACCACGCGCTGGGCGCGGTGGACGACGTGGAGCTGACCCGCTCGGTGGCACACGAGCTGGGCCGCCGGCTCGCGGAGTGCGGGGTCAACCTCAACTGGGCGCCCTCCGCCGACGTGAACTCCAACCCCGCGAACCCGGTGATCGGCGTGCGGTCCTTCGGCGCCGACACCGACCTGGTGGCCCGCCACACCGCCGCCTATGTCACCGGACTGCAGTCCGCGGGCGTCGCCGCCTGCACCAAGCACTTCCCCGGGCACGGCGACACCGCGGTCGACTCCCACCTCGCGCTGCCGCGCATCGACGCGTCGGCACAGGTGCTCCAGGAGCGCGAACTCGCCCCGTTCCGGGCGGCGATCGCGGCCGGCACGCGCGCGATGATGAGCGCGCACATCCTGGTCCCGGCCCTGGACCCGGACCGCCCGGCCACGCTGTCCCGGCGCGTCCTGACCGGTCTGCTGCGCGGCGAACTCGGCTACGACGGCCTGATCGTCACCGACGGCATGGAGATGCGGGCGATCGCCGGGACGTACGGCATCGAGCGCGGCAGCGTCCTCGCCATCGCGGCCGGTGCGGACGCCATCTGTGTGGGCGGCGGCCTCGCGGACGACGAGACGGTACGACGTCTGCGGGACGCCCTGGTCACGGCGGTGCGCTCGGGCGAGCTGGCCGAGGAGCGGCTGGGCGAGGCGGCCGAACGGGTCCGGGCGCTGGCCCGGTGGACGGCGGCGGCGGGAGCCGAGGGCGCCGCCGCGCGGCCGGCCCCCGGCGGCGCGGTGGACGACGTCGGTCTGCTCGCGGCCCGGCGCGCGCTGACCGTCACCGGGGCGGAGGGCTTCACCCCGCTCACCGAGCCGCCGTACGTCGCCGCCCTCACCCCCCTTGCGAACATCGCGGTGGGCGACGACACCCCGTGGGGCGTGGCCGCGGAACTGGTCCGCATGCTCCCGGGCACCCAGATGGGCAGCTTCACGGGGGAGACGGCGGCACGGGCCGTGCTGGAGGCCGCCGGGGCACGGCGGATCGTGGCGGTGGTCCGCGACGAGCACCGTCACCCGTGGATGGCGCGGGCCCTGGACACGATCCTCGCGCAGCGCCCCGACACCGTCGTGGTCGAGATGGGCGTTCCGGGGGCCGCCCCCCGCGGCGCCCTGCACATCGCCACGCACGGGGCGGCACGGGTCTGCGGACGGGCCGCGGCGGAGGTCATCGCCGGCGCATGACCCCGCGGCGGGGGCATCCCGCCGGGTGACAGCGGGTCGGGGCGTGGCCGCCGCCCCGACCCCCGGCGGGACGGCGCCGGGCCCGGCCGGCTCCTTCCCGTGCCGTGGTCAGATGCCCTGCCAGTCGGGCTTGTGGGCGTAGGTGTGCCGGAAGTAGTCGGCGAGCTTCAGCTTGGACGCGGCGGCCTCGTCCGCGACCACCGTCGCGTGCGGGTGGAGCTGGAGCGCGGAGGCCGGGCAGACCGCGGCGAGGGGCCCCTCGACGGTCGCGGCGACCGCGTCCGCCTTGCCCTCGCCGGTCGCGAGGAGCACCAGGTGCCGTGCCTCCAGGATGGTTCCGATGCCCTGGGTGATGACGTGATGCGGCACCTGGTCGATGTCGCCGTCGAAGAAGCGGGCGTTGTCGATCCGGGTCCGCTCGGTCAGCGTCTTGATCCGTGTGCGCGAGGCGAGCGAGGAGCACGGCTCGTTGAACCCGATGTGCCCGTCGGTGCCGATACCGAGCAGTTGGAGGTCCACCCCGCCGGCCTCGGCAAGGGCCGCGTCGTACGCCGCGCACGCCGCCCGGATGTCGTCGGCCGTGCCGTCGGGTCCCATGAACGCCCGCATGTCGATCCCGAGCGGCTGGAGCACCTCGCGGGCGAGTACCGAACGGTAGGACTCCGGGTGGTCGGCCGGCAGGCCCACGTACTCGTCGAGCTGGGCGATCCGCGCCCGCGACACATCGGCGGCACCGGAGCGCACCTTGGCCGCCAGGGCCTCGTAGACGGGCAGCGGCGTCGATCCGGTGGCCACGCCGAGCAGGGCGTCGGGCGTGCGCCCGAGCAGTTGTGCCATGGCCTCGGCGATGAGCTCGCCGCCCGCCTTCGCGTCCGGGACGATGACAACTTCCACGCTGGGCCTGCCGATCTGAAGAGGGGCTCGCGCGGGTGGACCCGAGGGCACTCACGCGAAACACATGTGGTATAGACCAATCTAGCAGAATCGGTCCTTCAGGGGAGGGGGCCGCCGCCCCGGATTCCCCTGCTCTTCCCGTGCGGGCCGTTCCCCGGATGCGCGGCACCGGGGGCGGGGCGATCCTGGAGATCATCCCGCTCCAGCTCCTGGCCTACGAGGTGACCCTCGCCCGCGGCCAGGACCCGGACGCCCCGCGCGCCCTGGCGAAGGTGACCGAGACGCGCTGACGGCCGTACGCGGAAAAATCCGGCCCCCGCGCGGGCCGAAGGCCGCTACCCTGCGGTGGAGACGCCGGTGGGTGTCCGATAAAGAGACAACAACAAACACCCCCCGACGCATGGACACACGCGCCCGGACCCAGCACCATGGTCCCTGGCATGTGGTCTAGTCCACAAGCGCAGGTACAGCACGTACAGTGTTCTCGCCGCACACGAGCGAGGACTGCTCGCACGAACCTCCGTCTTCCCCGCACAGGAAGACGGACCGAGGAACCGGCGCTCTCTGCCCTGACTGCTCCGGGTCCTCGACCTTCGGCCGACCGGGACCGCACACCCCGCGGCCGTTGCTGCTCCGGGCTGCGGTGCCGGGAGGGTTGAGGGTCCCTCCCCGGCGCCGCGGCCCGCGGGTGTTCTCGGACCCCGGGCGCCGTGCGGTGGCGCTGCCGCGCCGGCCGATTTCCGGCGTTGTCGCAGCTCCCGGGTACCCTCGCAAACGTGCCCTCCATGAACGAACTGGTCCGCCAGCACACCGCCCTCAGCGACTCCGACCTGGAGTGGCTCCATCTGCTGGTGTCGGAGTGGCAGCTGCTGTCCGACCTCTCCTTCGCCGACCTGGTCCTGTGGGTGCCGACGCGGGACGGCACCCGCTATGTCTCGGTGGCGCAGATGCGTCCCAACACCGGCCCCACCTCCTACCAGGACGACATGGTCGGCCACCTCGTCCCACGCGGGCGCCGCCCCATGCTGGACGCCGCCCTGGACGAGGGCCGGATCGTGCGCGAGGGCGACCCCGAGTGGCGCGAGGAGGTCCCGGTCCGGGTCGAGTCCATCCCCGTGCGGCGCGAGGGGCGTGTCCTCGGCGTCATCGCGCGCAACACCAACCTGCTGACCGTGCGCACCCCGAGCCGCCTGGAGCTCACCTACCTCCAGAGCGCCTCCGACCTGGCGCAGATGATCGCGGCCGGCGCCTTCCCGTTCCCCGACCAGCAGGTCGACATGGACGCCTCGCCGCGCGTCGGTGACGGGCTGATCCGCCTCGACGCGGACGGCATCGTGCAGTACGCGTCGCCGAACGCCCTGTCGGCCTACCACCGCCTGGGACTGGCCTCCGACCTGGTCGGCCAGCACCTCGGCCGGATCACCGCCGAACTCGCCCCCACCCGGGGCCCCGTGGACGAGGCGCTCGCCAAGGTCGCCAGCGGCTGGGCACCGCGCGAGTTCGAGATCGAGGCGAGCGACGGGGTGATCCAGTTCCGCGCGATCCCCCTCAAGCCCAAGGGCACCCGCATCGGTTCGCTCGTGCTGCTCCGGGACGTCACCGAACTGCGACGGCGCGAGCGCGAGTTGATAACCAAGGACGCGACCATCCGGGAGATCCACCACCGGGTGAAGAACAACCTCCAGACGGTCGCAGCGCTGCTCCGCCTCCAGGCCCGCCGCATCGAGTCCGAGCGGGGACGGGAGGCGCTGGAGGAGGCGGTACGGCGGGTCGGCTCCATCGCCATCGTGCATGAGACGCTGTCTCAGAACCTGGACGAGCGGGTGGAGTTCGACGAGATCGCCGACCGGGTGCTGGCCATGGTCGCCGAGATCTCGCCCGGCACGGTCACCGGTCGGCGCAGCGGCCGGTTCGGCATCCTGGACGCCGAGGTCGCGACCCCGCTCTCCATGGTGCTGACCGAGGTTCTGCAGAACGCCCTGGAACACGGCTTCCGCCAGGGCGACAGCGGCACCGTCGAGGTCGCGGCGGTCCGCGGCGGTACGGCCAAGGAGGCCCGGCTCCTGGTCACCGTCCAGGACGACGGGGTCGGCCTGCCCGAGGGCTTCGACCCGCACACGGCGGGCAACCTCGGTCTGCAGATCGTCCGGACGCTGGTGGAGGGCGAGTTGGGCGGCGTGTTCGACATGGTCCCGGCCCCCGGGCGGGGGACGCGGGTGATCCTGGACATCCCGGTCCGCGCCCGCGCCTGATGCGGGCGGCGCCCGCCCGGACCGTCGTCGGCACAGCAATGAGCCCCGGACCACATGTGGTCCGGGGCTAAAGCTCAGTTGCCAGCTATTGCTGCGCACCGGGGGTACTGCGCGCTGCGGCTCGGGGGCGGGAGATGCGTACTCGCTGTACGCGCCGCCAAGCTCAGGCTCGTGCGGGGTGGGTGTGTCAGGCGGAGGCCTGACGGGCCCGGTTGCGGGCGGCACGGCGCTTCATGGCGCGGCGCTCGTCCTCGCTGAGACCACCCCAGACGCCGGAGTCCTGACCGGACTCGAGCGCCCACTGCAGACACTGCTCCATAACCGGGCAGCGACGGCAGACGGCCTTGGCTTCCTCGATCTGCAGCAGCGCGGGACCGGTGTTGCCGATGGGGAAGAAGAGCTCGGGGTCTTCCTCGCGGCAAACGGCGTTGTGACGCCAGTCCATGGCTGCTACCTCTCTTGATCTTACGTGCAGATTGCTTGTGAATGTGAACGCTTTCACGAATCCCTCAACAAGTGAAGGGCCGATCGTCAGACTCACTGACGTGGTCCTGTGGATTGAGGAGGGGTTCGGGCTCTCTATGGGGGCCGATGGTGCGAGCCGTCCCGAGCGCCACGTAGAGACTCGCAAACCTCAGCGGCGGATACAACCCCTTCCGGAAAGTTTTTTTTGATTCCTTGGTGTCGACTAGGTCACAGCCGTACTTCCAAGGGGTGGACCCTGGGCTAAACGTTCGAGTGAAAGGACTTTGGGGCCTTCTGCTCACACAATCACACGCAGTGCACGGCGTACGCCTGTGAACGTCACACTGGTGCGCAGTCCGAGGTGGTCCCCGTCCATCTGCAAGGGCAGCGGCACCTTCGAATGCAAGGTGAAGCCACTCAGATCGTGCAGGGAAAGAACATGCTTGCCGCGGGGGCCACGCTCGGGGGACGAAGTGAGCAACTGGGTTGTATACCGGGCAACCGAGGCCGCCGACATACGGCTGAGGCCGAGTATGTCGAGTCCGGTATCGAACGAGGCCTTAGGGGACGCGTACACCGGACGATTGCCGAGAAACGTCCACGGCGCCGTGTTGCAGATTATGGACAGGACGAGCCCCTCGATCGGCTCCTCGCCGGGCCGCTCCAGGGTGATCGTTCCGTGCCGGCGATGAGGTTCGTCCAGAAACTGGCGCAGCACCTGGCGCAGATACAGCGCATGGGTGGAGCGCCTGCCCCGCTCCCGCTGCTGTTCGACCCGGCCCACCACGCCCGCGTCGAAGCCGAGTCCGGCGTTGAAGGTGAACCAGCGGGAGGGCACCGCCTCGTCCTCGGTGCCCGGGGTGCCCTCGGCCAGACCGAGGCCGACCGTGCGCTCGCGGCCCTCGCGCAGGGCGTCGAGGATCGCGCCGGTGGCCTCCACGGCGTCGTTGGGAAGACCGAGGGCGCGGGCGAAGACATTGGTCGAGCCGCCGGGCACGACGCCGAGCCGGGGGAGCCGGCCGGGGTCGGGGCCGTGGTGCAGCAGACCGTTGACGACCTCGTTGACCGTGCCGTCGCCGCCGAGGGCCACGACCAGTTCGATGTCCTGGCTCTCCGCGGCCTGCCGGCCGAGGTCTCGGGCGTGCCCCCGGTACTCGGTGGTGATCGCCTCGAGCTTCATCTCGCTCGCCAGCGCGTGGATCAGGACGTCACGGGTGCGCGCGCTGGTGGTGGTTGCCGCCGGATTGACCACGAGAAGTGCACGCATGGGTTGCAGGTTACCTACTCGGCGGTACTCGTCCCAGGTCGAGGTAGGGATCGGGTAAGAGGAGGGGGAGTGGCCTTGAGCACACCGGGCGGTGGCCCCGGGAGCGATGACCGTGTCCGTCCCGTGCCCGTCCCGCCGGCCGGGCACGGTGCGAGGGCTACCCTTCTGGGGTGAGCGCTGAGCAGAACCCGACCTCCCCGGCTCCCGACGCCGGGCCCCGTCCCGTGCGCCTGACCGTCGCGGCGGCACTGGCCGCCCTGGAGGGTCTCGCCCTGGTCGTGGGGGGTGCGTGGATGCTCGTCCTGGGCCTCACGGGCTCGCCGGACGACCGCCGGCAGGCCGTCACCGGCGGCGTCACCCTGATCGTGCTCGCGCTGCTGCCGCTGCTGGCCGCGCGCGGTCTGCTGCTGCGGCGGAGCTGGAGCCGGGGGCCCGCGGTCATCACGCAGATCATGGCGCTGCCGGTGGCGTACAGCCTGCTCCAGGCCGACAGTGTCGCGATCCCGGTCGGTATCGCGCTCGCGGTCGTCGCGGTGGCGGCCCTGGTGCTGCTCGTGAACCCGGCGACCACCCGGGCACTGGGCATCCGGGGGCCCGGGAGCGTACAGGACCAGAAGGAGTAGCCGACGGCTCGCGGCACGGGCCGTCGGCGTACGCACTTCAAGGGCGACCGGGATCCGGTCGCCCTTCGTCACTCCTCGACCAGCAGCTTCTCCCGCAGCTGGGCCAGGGTCCGGGCCAGCAGCCGCGAGACGTGCATCTGGGAGATGCCGACCTCCTGCGCGATCTGCGACTGCGTCATGTTGCCGAAGAAGCGGAGAAGCAGGATCCGTTTCTCTCGCGGCGGAAGGTCCTCGAGCAGCGGCTTCAGCGACTCGCGGTACTCCACGCCCTCCAGTGCCTCGTCCTCCGCGCCGAGCGTGTCCGCGACCGCCGGGGACTCGTCATCCGTGTCGGGGACGTCCAGGGACAGCGTCGAGTACGCGTTGGCGGACTCCAGGCCCTCCAGGACCTCCTCCTCCGAGATGGCCAGTTTCTCGGCCAGCTCGTGGACCGTCGGGGAGCGGCCGTGCAGCTGGGACAGCTCCGCCGTGGCCGTCGTCAGGGCCAGCCGGAGCTCCTGCAGGCGCCGCGGCACTCGTACCGCCCAGCCCTTGTCGCGGAAGTGGCGCTTGATCTCGCCGACGACCGTCGGGGTCGCGTAGGTCGAGAACTCGACGCCGCGGTCCGGGTCGAAGCGGTCCACCGACTTGATCAGACCGATGGTGGCGACCTGGGTCAGGTCGTCCAGCGGCTCGCCGCGGTTGCGGAAGCGGCGCGCGAGGTGCTCGACGAGCGGCAGGTGCATACGGACCAGCTTGTTGCGCAGCTCCGCGTACTCCGGGCTGCCCTCCTTCAGCGTGCGCAGCTCGACGAACAGGGACCGCGCCCCGCTGCGGTCCTGCGGGTCGTGCCGCGCGCCGCCCGGCACGCTCTGCTCGGCGTCTCGCTCGTGCTCGCTCATCGTCCCGCCCGTCACCCTTCCCCGCGCTCTCGGCTCCTCCCCCACTCTCGACTGTGCTCGAGCGGGGGGACCCCCATGAGCCGGGGAGGCCCCACTCCCTTCGGAGGGCGTGCTCCGCGGGGCACCGTCCGGATCCCGTCGACCGCCGCTCCGCTCGGAGAGCGCCTCCTCGGCCACGGCCGCCCCCGCCTGCGCGGGTGCCGCGACCGCCGAAGCGTCGCTCTCCGGATGCGGACGGGCCTGCTCCGGGATGCCGTCCACGCCGCCCGCCGTCCGCCGCGGCCCGTTCGGGCCGCCGGCGGTCCCGGCGGAGAGTTCTCGTGTGCCGCGCTCTTCGTCCCGCACCGGCCCGTCCCCGTTCGTCACGCCGGCCCGGGTCCCGCGCCGCGCTGTTTGTAGAGGCTGATGGACACGGTCTTGTCGTCGGCGACCGCGGAGGAGACCTTGCCGGCCAGGGCCGACAGGACGGTCCAGGCGAAGGTGTCGCGTGACGGAGCATGGCCGTCCGTGGTCGGGGCGGAGACCGTGACCTCGAGCGAGTCGTCGATGAGCCGGAAGACGCAGCTGAGCACCGAGCCGGGCACGGCCTGCTGCAGCAGGATCGCGCAGGCCTCGTCGACCGCGATGCGCAGGTCCTCGATCTCGTCGAGGGTGAAGTCCAAACGGGCCGCGAGACCGGCGGTGGCCGTGCGCAGCACCGACAGGTAGGCACCCGCTGCCGGCAGCCGGACTTCCACGAAGTCCTGGGTCGCGGGCTCGCCTGCGATCTGGGACACCCTCACCTCCAAGGTGGTACAAGCTCTTTCGGGGCCGAGGGTCGCCCCCCGGGGTAACGCCCTACGTGGTGTACCGGTGACGCTATCGCGCCACCGGCTCTTCTGTCCCGCGACCCCGGCCCCTTGCTGTCACTCATAGTAAACCTATGGATACGTACAGTGGCTAGGGGTTTGCGGGCCCAATTGGGAAGAGCGTGCGCCGGTTTGACGTACCCAGACGTCAGACCGGCGAACCGCCGGGATCCAGGGTCACACGAGTACATGGTCCACGAAGCACCAGCGCCAGTCCTCACCCGGCTCGAAGGTGCGCATCACGGGGTGGCCGGTCTCCTTGTGGTGCGCCGTCGCATGCCGTAGAGGCGAGGAGTCGCAGCAGCCCACGTGCCCGCACTCCAGACACAGCCGCAGTTGCACCGGGTGGGTGCCGGCGGCGAGGCACTCCAGGCAGGTCTCGCTCTGGGGCTCCGGTTCGGGGTGCGGCAGCGCGCCGACATGCGTGCACTGTTTCATGATGGCCAGGTTACGACGGGTCCGCGGGAAGCCGCGCGAAGGAAGAGGGGCGGGCGCAGGACATGAACGTGGTGCCGCTGCTGTTGTTGGTCGCGGGCAGTGCGGCGGTGGCGGGGTGCGCGCGACGCACTCCGGTCCCCGCGCCGCTGCTGCTCGTCGCGGTGGGACTCGCGGTCTCGTCCGTGCCCGGTGTGCCGCAGTACACGCTCGACCCCGACATCGTCCTGCCGCTGGTGCTGCCGCCGCTGCTGGTCACGGCGGCCTCCGAGAGCTCGTACCTGGACCTGCGGGCGCAGCTTCGGCCGGTGGCGCTGCTGTCCGTCGGGTACGTGCTCTTCGCGACGCTCGCGGTGGGCTGGGCCGCGTATCTGATCGTGCCGGATCTGCCGCTGACCGCGGCGCTGGTCCTGGGCGCGGTGATCGCGCCGCCGGACGCCGTCGCGGCCACCGCGGTCGCCCGGCGGGTGGGGCTGCCCTCGCGGATCACCACCATCCTGCAGGGCGAGTCGCTGGTCAACGACGCGACCGCGATCACCGCCTACAAGGTGGCGCTCGCGGCGGCGGTCGGGGAGGGCGCCACCTGGTCGGAGGGGGTGCGCGAGTTCGCCGTCGCGGCGGTCGGCGGCATCGTGGTCGGCCTGCTGCTGATGGTCCCGATCCACTGGCTGCGCACGCATCTGAAGGAGGCGCTGCTCCAGAACACGCTGTCGCTGCTGATCCCGTTCGTCGCCTACGGCGCCGCGGAGTGGGTGCACGCCTCCGGGGTGCTGGCCGTGGTCGTCGTCGCCCTCTACCTCGGCTACCACAACTGGCAGGTCGACTTCGCGACCCGGCTGCAGGAGGAGGCGGTGTGGAAGATGGTCGCGTTCATCCTGGAGTCCGCGGTGTTCGCGCTCATCGGACTGCAGCTCCCGGTCGTCCTGCGGGGCCTCGGCCAGTACGAGGGCACGCACGCCGCCTGGTACGCGGTGGCCGTCTTCGCCGTGGTCGTCGTCTCGCGATTCCTGTGGGTGTATCCGGCGACGTTCCTGCCACGCACCCTGTTCTCGCGCATCCGGGAGCGCGAGGAGAACCCGACCTGGAAGGCGCCGTTCATCATCGGCTGGGCCGGGATGCGGGGCGTGGTCTCCCTCGCGGTCGCCTTCTCGATTCCCCGGACCGTACACGGCGGCGGCCCCTTCCCGGACCGCAACCTGATCCTCTTCCTGACCTTCACCACGGTGATCGGCACCCTGGTGGTGCAGGGGCTGACCCTGCCCCCGCTGATCCGCCTGCTCAGACTGCCGGGGCGCGACCCCCAGGCGGAGACCCTCGCCGAGGCGAACGCCCAGGCGCAGGCGTCGCGGGCCGCCGAGCAGCACCTCGACGAACTCCTGGCGGACAAGCGCAACGCCCTGCCACCGCCGCTGGCCGACCGTCTGCGCGCGGTCCTGGAGCGCCGGCGCAACGCCGTGTGGGAGCGCCTCGGCTCCGTGAACCCGGTCACCGGCGAAACGGCCGACGACACCTACAGCCGGTTGTCCCGGGAGATGATCGGCGCCGAACGGGAGGTCTTCGTCCGGCTCCGCAACCACCGCTACATCGACGACGAGATGCTCCGCACCCTGCTGAGACGCCTGGACCTGGAGGAGGCGGCGGCCTACCGCGAAACCGCGTGACCCGCGCCGGGGCGAACGGTGCTCGTCACCAGGAGGAGGGGAACGGCGTTCCGGTGATCACCGCGGCCAGGGTCGTTCCCCGAGGGAACGCGTCCTCCCCGGTCAGGGCGACAAGTCCGTACAGCAGCTTGGCGACATAGAGACGTTCCACCGGGAAGGCGTGGCGCGACTCGAAGTCCCGGGCGAAGGACTCGAGTTCGTCGGTCGTGCGGGCGTAACCGCCGAAGTGGAAGCGGGTGTCCACCGACCAGGTGCCGCGGCGGCCCCCGAAGGCCCGGGTCTGCAGGGCGGCCGTCTCGCCGGCCAGGAAGTCGCCCTTGAGGACCGCGACCCCGAGGGCCCGCTGGCCGGGGGCCAGCCCCGCCGCCAGTCCCGCCAGCGTGCCCCCCGTACCGCAGGCCACGGCGACCACGTCCGCCCGGCCGCGGAGTTCCTCACCGAGCGCGCGGCAGCCGCGCACGGCGAGGGCGTTGCTGCCGCCCTCGGGCACCACGTACGCGTCCTCGGCGTCCGCCGCGCGCAGGACACCGGCCAGGACCTTTGGCTCCGACACCCGCCGGTACGTCGACCTGTCGACGAAGTGCAGCCGCATCCCGTCGGCCGCGCACCGGGCGAGGGAGGGGTTGAGCGGGCGGTCGGCCAGCTCCTGGCCGCGGACCACGCCGACGGTGTCCAGCCCGAGCAGCCGGCCCGCCGCGGCCGTGGCCCGCAGATGGTTGGAGTACGCGCCGCCGAAGGTGAGCAGGGTGCGGCCGGCCGCGGTGCGCAGGTTCGGGGCGAGCTTGCGCCACTTGTTGCCGATCAGCTCCGGGTGGATCAGGTCGTCCCGCTTGAGCAGCAGCCGGACCCCGTGACGTGCGAAGCGCTCGTCCGCGACCTCCCGCAACGGCGACGGCAGGCGCGGGCGCAGCACGCCCGCGTCGGGCGCCTGGCGCCGGAGCGGCACATCGGAGCTGGTCACCTGGCCATTGTCGGACATCGGTGCCGGGGCCGGCCGCTCGACGGGGTGCCCCAGTGTGCCCGGACGGACGTTGATCCATTCCCGCTCTTTCGGGTAATGGCATCGGCACTCTCCGTGCTGAGACGCTTTTCCCGCAGATCGATGCGTGATCGGGAGGGGCAATATCCATGTCGGTAGGCGAAGAGGTCCGTGCGGAGCAGAACAGGCCGCAGCAGAGTCTGGGCACCGCGGCCGCTCGGAACCTGGCCACCACCACCAAGTCCGCACCCCAGATGCAGGAGATCAGCTCGCGCTGGCTGCTGCGCATGCTGCCGTGGGTGGGCGTGCAGGGCGGGACGTACCGGGTGAACCGCCGTCTGACCTACTCCGTGGGCGACGGCCGGGTGACGTTCGTGAAGACCGGCGACCAGGTCACGGTGATTCCCGCGGAGCTGGGTGAACTGCCGGCCCTGCGCACCTACGAGGACCAGGAGGTGCTCGGCGAACTCGCCCAGCGGTGCCAGCAGCGCAGGTTCGCGCCCGGGGACGTGCTCGCCGAGTTCGGCAGCCAGGCCGACGAGGTGTTCCTGCTGGCGCACGGCAAGGTGGAGAAGGTCGGCACCGGTCCCTACGGGGACGACGCGGTGCTCGGCGTCCTCGCCGACGGTGCCTACTTCGGTGACCAGGCACTGCTCGACCCGGACGCCATCTGGGAGTACACGGCCCGCGCCGTCACCGCCTGCACGGTGCTCGCGCTGCCCCGCCGGGAGGTCGAACTGGTCGCGGAGCGCGCCGAGTCCCTGCGCGACCACCTGCGGGAACAGCGCTCGGCCCCCGAGCGGTCCACCAACAAGTACGGCGAGAAAGCGATCGACCTCGCCGCGGGCCACAGCGGCGAGCCGGACATTCCCCACACCTTCGTCGACTACGAGGCCGCGCCCCGCGAGTACGAACTGAGCATCGCCCAGACCGTCCTGCGCATCCACACGCGCGTGGCCGACCTCTACAACCAGCCGATGAACCAGACCGAGCACCAGTTGCGGCTCACGGTCGAGGCGCTCAAGGAGCGCCAGGAGCACGAACTGATCAACAACCCGGAGTTCGGACTCCTCAGCAACTGCGAGTACGACCAGCGGCTGCAGCCCCATGACGGGGTGCCGAGCCCCGACGACATGGACGAACTGCTCAGCAGGAGGCGCGGCACCAAGCTGTTCCTCGCCCACCCGCGCGCGATCGCCGCCTTCGGCCGGGAACTGAACCGGCGCGGACTCAATCCGGAGACCATCGACATCGGCGGCAACCGCGTCCCCACGTGGCGCGGCGTCCCGATGTTCCCGTGCAACAAGATCCCCGTCACCGAGGCCCGTACGACCTCGATCATCGCCATGCGCACCGGCGAGGAGGAGCAGGGGGTCGTCGGACTCAGGCAGACCGGCATCCCCGACGAGATCGAGCCGAGCCTCTCGGTGCGCTTCATGGGCATCAACGAGCAGGCGATCATCAGCTATCTGGTGACGGCCTACTACTCGGCGGCCGTCCTGGTGCCCGACGCCCTGGGGGTCCTGGAGAACGTCGAGATCGGCCGCTGGAGGTGACGCCTTTCGCTGCTCGCCCGCTACCGGCGCGTCTCCGCGGCCCGGTCGTCGCCGACAAGCGGCACGCCGTGTTCTCGCGCGCCGGGGCGGGTACACCTTCCGGGTGCATGCCCGGTGGCGGAGGCCTCTCCGTCCGCAGACTCCTTAAGGCGGTTCCATGGGTGACTTCATGACGGAGCCGAAACGGGGCCCCGCGCACCAGCGGCGGAGCGCGCCGCTCCCGGCGGGGCGGCACGCGCCGCTCCCGGGCCCGGAGCGACCCTTCGACGGCCACGAGGCCGTGGCGATCCTGGAGCGCACCCGCGCCTCGGTCGACCCGGAGCTGCGCCGGGCCGTGGAGTCGCTGCCGGGTTCGATACGGCGGATCGCGCTCTACCACTTCGGCTGGCAGCACGCGGACGGCACCCCGGCCGCCGGCAACGCGGGCAAGGCGATACGGCCCGCGCTCGTGCTGACCGCGGCACAGGCGCTCGGCGGACGGCGGTCCACCGCCCTCCGGGCCGCCGCGGCCGTCGAACTCGTCCACAACTTCACGCTGCTGCACGACGACGTGATGGACCGGGACACCACCCGCAGACACCGTCCCACCGCCTGGACCGTGTTCGGCGACGCCGACGCGATCCTCGCGGGGGACGCCCTGCAGGCGCTGGCCCAGCGGCTGCTCGCCGAGGATCCGCACCCGGCGTCGGGGGCGGCCGCCGCCCGGCTCGCGGACTGTGTCGTCGAACTGTGCGCCGGGCAGCAGGCGGACACGGCCATGGAGCGGCGCGGCCCCCATGAGGTGACCCTCGAGGAGGTGCTCACCATGGCAGAGGCCAAGACGGGCGCGCTGCTCGGCTGCGCCTGCGCGCTCGGGGCGCTGTACGCGGGAGCCGACGAGGCGGACGTCGAGGCGCTGGACGCGTTCGGCCGCGAGGCCGGGCTGGCCTTCCAGCTCATCGACGACGTGATCGGGATCTGGGGGGACCCGAGCCGCACCGGCAAGCCGGCCGGGGCGGATCTCATGGCCCGCAAGAAGTCGCTGCCCGTGGTGGCCGCGCTCGCCTCCGGCACCCCGGCGGCCTCGGAGCTGGCCGAGCTGTACCAAAAACCCTACGAGGAAGGGGAGTTGGAGCGCACCGTGCTGGCCGTCGAGCAGGCGGGCGGCCGTGACTGGGCGCAGGCGCAGGCGGCCGACCGGATGGGGCGGGCGATGCAGGAGCTGTCCCGGGCGGTGCCCGGCCCGGAGGCGGCGGGCGGACTGCTGGCCCTGGCCGAGTTCGTGACCCGGCGCAGCACCTGATCACCGTGAGACCCCGGAGCCCCGGCCCGTGCGGCCCCTGACCCCGTACGGCGACCGGTGGCTCAGGCCCCGGGGAGGGCCCCGCGCGTCCCCACGGTGCGCAGGGCCCGCCTCCTGCCTCGGACCGCGCCCACGGGGCGGGTCCCCGGCACGGGAGGCGTCGCGTCCCGGGCCCGCCCTACGCTGAGGTCATGGGCCGCGAGGAGCAGGTCTGTCCGGTGTGCGGGCAGCCCGTCGCCACCGTCGTACGGCGCCACAAGACGCTGGGCGCCTTCGTTCCCGTGTGGCGCCCCGGCCCCTGCCGCAATCCGCGGTGTCCGGCCTCCGTGGCACGGGAGACCGGCGCGATGTCGGAGCCGGGGCCTAGGGTGGGCGCCATGCCCGAACCTCTGCTGCATCTCACCGAGCGCTCCCTGTGGGAGGCGGCCCGCGCCACCGGCGCCTACGAGATGTCGACGCGCGGTGTCACCCTCCAGGAGGAGGGCTTCATCCACTGCTCGCTGCGGCACCAGGTCCCCCGTGTGGCGCGCTGGGTGTACGGCGATGACGAGGGGCTCGACGAACTGGTCCTGCTCGTCATCGACCCGGAGCGCCTGACGGCTCCGGTGCGCTACGAGGCCGTGCAGCCCGGCGGCGAGGAGTTCCCGCACATCTACGGGCCGATACCCGTGTCCGCCGTGGTGGACGTGGAGGTCTGGGACCGCGGGGCGGCGGCGCAGGAGTGACCGCGGCGGGGGGAGGACGCGGGGTGTGGTGGTGGGCGGTGCTCGTGGTGGTGGGCGGGGGGCTCACGCTGTGGCTGCAGGACCAGAACGAGCCGGAGCCCCCGGCCCGCTGGGAGCGCGCGCCGGCGCCCCGGCTGTCCGCCGAGGTGCACGACACCGTGTGTCCGAGCGAGGGCTCCTTCGAGGAGCCGGTGATCGTCGTCTGCCTCCGCTCGGACGCGACCGCCCGGCTGGAGCCGGACCGCGCGCTGGGCCGGTGAGAGGGGGGGCCGCGTCGCAGAGGCGGCCTGCGCAAGGCGGGCCGCGTCAGGAGCGCGGGCGTTCCGTGAAGCGCAGCAGGTTGCCCGCCGGGTCGCGGAAGGCGCAGTCCCGTACACCGTAGGGCTGGTCCATCGGCTCCTGGAGGACCTCCGCACCGGATGCCTCGACGCGGGAGAAGAGGGCGTCGCAGTCCTCGGTGGAGAAGATGACCCCGCGCAGGACACCCTTGGCGAGCAGCTCTGCCATCGCCTGGCGGTCGGCGGGGGAGAAGTCCGGGTTCGCCGCCGGAGGCTCCAGGACGATCTCCACGTCCGGCTGGAGCGGCGAACCGACCGTCACCCAGCGCATCCCCTCGAAACCGACGTCGTTGCGCACCTCCAGGCCCAGGACGTCACGGTAGAAGGCGAGCGCCTTGTCATGGTCGTCCACGGAGATGAAGCACTGGGAGAGTTTCAGATCCATGGCACCACGCTAGGCCTGCCGCCGGACTCCCGCCCGCTCTTCGCCGCACTACAGCTGACGGATGCCCCGCACTACAGCTGTGTGCGCGGATCGGTCCGGGTGTCCCCGGGGGCGGCCCCGGCGCGGCCGCGTCAGGCTCTTCGCCACGCACGGCGGTATCGCCGCCCCCTGCTCGTGCGACCGCGCCCGGTACGCGCTCGGGGTCTCGCCCACCAGCTCCGTGAAACGCGAGCTGAACGATCCGAGGGAGGTGCACCCCACGGCGAGGCAGACCTCCGTCACCGTCAGGTCGCCGCGCCGCAGCAGCGCCTTGGCCCGCTCGATACGCCGGGTCATGAGATAGCCGTACGGGGTCTCCCCGTACGCCGCCCGGAAACTGCGCTGGAAGTGCCCCGGCGACATCAGCGCGGTGCGCGCCAGCGCGGGAACGTCCAGCGGCTGCGCGTACTCACGCTCCATCCGGTCCCGCGCCCGCCGCAACCGGGTCAGGTCGTCCACATCCACGCCGTCAGCATGCCACGGACCACCGACAACGGGACCTGCTCCGACGGGACCTGCCGTGATGCGCCGGCTGCGGACCTCCGCGGGGCGTTCGGCACCGGCGAGTTCTCGCCGGGCGCATGCTGCGGCCGAAAGGTGCTGCCCACCTGCGGCCCAGTCCAAAAAGACCGCACCCGGACCGTCAGGGACGCCGTGCTCGGCGGCCTGCGGACCGGGTGCGGACAGGGAGGCGCTGCAACCAACGTAAGCGCAGGTCACAAGGCATGATGCGAGATCAGGCCTTCTTGGTCTCCCAGAAGATCTTGTCGATCTGCGCGATGTGGTCCAGCGCCTTCTGGCCCGTCGCCGGGTCCGTCGACGCCTTGGCGGCCGAGAGGGCCTTCAGGGTGTCGTTCACCAGCTGGTGCAGCTCCGGGTACTTCTCGAAGTGCGGGGCCTTGAAGTAGTCGCTCCACAGCACCGAGACGTGGTGCTTGGCGAGCTCGGCGCGCTGCTCCTTGATGACGGTGGCGCGAGCCTGGAAGTGCGGGTCGTCGTTGGCGGCCATCTTCTCCTGCACGGCCTTGACCGACTCCGCCTCGATGCGGGCCTGAGCCGGGTCGTAGACACCACAGGGCAGGTCGCAGTGGGCGCTGACCTTGATCTTGGGGGCAAACAGGCGGGAGAGCATAAAGCCGTCCTTCCTCGTGATCGTCTTCTCAGGTGGGACATTACTCCGTAGGGGACGGGTTTTCGCGAGTGCCCCCATGGGCTTAGGACAAAAGTCCAGGGAGAGACTGGGACTGGGATGGTGGAGGATCGGACCGGGGAGGTGCCGGTGATGCCGGAGCTGTCGCAGGAGATCGAGCGCACGAGGGCTCTGCTGCCGTTCGGGGCGGCGGAGGTGGGGGGGCCGTCCATGGTGCCGACGCTGCACCATGGGGACCGGCTGCTGGTCCAGTACGGGGCCAGGGTCCGGCCGGGCGACGTCATCGTCCTGCGGCACCCCTTCCAGCAGGACCTGCTCGTCGTCAAGCGGGCCGTGGAACAGCGCGAGGGCGGCTGGTGGGTGCTCGGCGACAATCCGTTCGCGGGCGGGGACAGCACCGACTACGGCACCGTTCCCGAGGAACTGGTCCTCGGGAGGGTGCGGCTGCGCTACCGGCCGCTCAAGGAGGGTCAGCGCTCGCCGCTCGCGGTGCTGCGCTGGGTGCTCACGGCGGCCCGGCCCGTGCTCTGCGACCGGTCGGCCTCCAGGCGCTTGCGGGCGCGGTAGGCGGCCACGTTCGCGCGGGTGGCGCAGCGGTCCGAGCAGTACCGCCGGGAGCGGTTGGTCGAGGTGTCGAGGTAGGCGTTGCGGCACGGCGCCGCCTCGCACAGGCCCAGGCGGTCCACGCCGTACTCCGTGAGGTGGAAGGCGAGGCCCATCGCGGCGATCGCCGCGAAGCCCGCGGTCGCGTTCGACGGGTGGTCCGCCAGGTGCATGTGCCACAGCGGGCGGCCGTCCTCGTCCCGGTGGTCGTGCCCGGAGATCTGCGGGCTCACCGGGAACTCCAGGAGCAGGGAGTTCAGCAGGTCCACCGCGAGTGTCTCGTCGCCCTGGTCCGCCGCCTCGAAGACCGCCCGCAGCCGGGCCCGGACCGAGCGGAACCGGGTCACGTCGGCGTCGGTCGCGCGGCGGGCCGCCGACCGGTTGACCCCGAAGAGGTCGCGGACGGCCTCCACCGAGGTGAGCGAGTCCTTGCCCCGGGCCGGTTCCTCGCTGTTCACGAGACGGACGGCGTAGTCCGAGTAATAGGCCAGTTCCACTTGTAGTCCTTACGAGGGGGATCTATCGTCGTGCGTGCGGTCACGTAACAGATGATCGTCGTTCCAGGGTATTACGCGGTCCAGTGAAGAAGGGGCTTCCATGGCCACTACGACCGGATCCACGACCGGATCCACGACCGGATCCACGGCGGGCGCCGACTGGCAGACCTGGCAGGAGAGCTGGGACCGGCAGCAGGAGTGGTACATGCCCGACCGTGAGGACCGCTTCCGGGTCATGCTCGACATGGTCGAGGCGTTCGCCGGACCTGCCCCGCGCGTCCTCGACCTCGCCTGCGGCACCGGCAGCATCACCGCCCGGCTGCTCGACCGTTTCCCGGGCGCCACCAGCGTCGGCGTCGACCTCGACCCCGCCCTGCTCACCATCGCCCGCGGCACCTTCGCGGGCGACGGCCGCGTCATCCTCGTCGAGGCCGACCTCAAGGACCCGGACTGGACCGCGCGGCTGCCGTACGACACGTACGACGCCGTACTCACCGCCACGGCCCTCCACTGGCTGCGCACCGATTCCCTGGAGGCGCTCTACGGTCAGCTCGCGCAACTCGTCCGCCACGGCGGTGTCTTCATGAACGCCGACCACATGATCGACGACACCACGCCCAGGATCAACGTGGCCGAGGCCGCCCACAGCCGCACCCGCAGGGAACAGGCCATGCGCGAGGGCGCCCTGGACTGGGCCGAATGGTGGGCCCTGGCCGCCAAGGACCCGGTCCTCGCCGCGCCGACCGCCCGCCGCTTCGAGATCTACGGTGCCCGCGCGGACGGCGAGATGCCCTCCGCCGCCCGGCACGCGCGCGTGCTGCGGGAGAAGGGCTTCGGCGAGGCCCGACCGGTGTGGTGCTCCCCTTCGGACACGCTGCTGCTCGCGCTCAAGTAGGCCGCCGGGGACGGCACGCACGCGGAAGGGGCGGTACGGGGAATCCGTACCGCCCCTTCGTCGGCGCAGGGCCGTACGCCCTGCCCCTCTAGAGCACCTTGGACAGGAACGACCGCGTCCGCTCGTGCTGGGGGTTCGTCAGGACGTCCCGCGGGTTGCCCGACTCGACCACCACGCCGCCGTCCATGAAGACGAGCGAGTCGCCCACCTCGCGGGCGAAGCCCATCTCGTGGGTGACGACGACCATCGTCATACCGGACTCCGCGAGGTCACGCATCACATCGAGGACGTCGCCGACCAGCTCGGGGTCGAGGGCGGAGGTCGGCTCGTCGAACAGCATCAGCTTCGGGTCCATCGCGAGGGCGCGGGCGATGGCCACGCGCTGCTGCTGACCGCCGGAGAGCTGCGAGGGGTAGTGCCCCGCCCGGTCCGCCAGGCCCACGCGCTCCAGCAACTGCATCGCACGCTCCCGGGCCTGGCCCTTGCTCACGCCCTTGACCTGGACCGGCGCCTCGATGACGTTCTCCAGTGCGGTCATGTGCGGGAACAGGTTGAAGCGCTGGAAGACCATGCCGATGTCCCGGCGCTTCATCGCGACCTCGCGGTCGCGCAGCTCGTAGAGCTTGTCCCCCTGCTGCCGGTAGCCGACCAGCTCGCCGTCCACGTACAGCCGGCCCGAGTTGATCTTCTCCAGGTGGTTGATGCACCGCAGGAACGTCGACTTGCCCGAACCGGAGGGGCCGATGAGGCAGAACACCTCGCCGGACCTCACCTCCAGGTCGATGCCCTTGAGGACCTCCACCGCGCCGAAGGACTTGTGGACCCCCTCGGCCTTGACCATCGGGACGGTCGTGTCCTTCGCGGGAGTGACGTTCTTCGTGAGTTTCTCGGTCATGCCGCGCCTCCCTTCGGACGGCCGATGGAGAACATGTTGGCCTTGACCTTCTGCCACGGGGTCGGCGGCAGCTGACGGCTGGAGCCGCGCGCGTAGTACCGCTCGACGTAGTACTGCCCCACGCTGAGCACCGACGTCATGATCAGGTACCAGGCGGCGGCGAGGAAGTACATCTCCACCGGGGCGCCGGAGTTCTGGCCGATGTCCTGGGCGTAGCGGAAGAGTTCGGGGAACTGGACGGCCGCGACGAGCGAGGTCGTCTTCAGCATGTTGATCACTTCATTGCCGGTCGGCGGCACGATCACCCGCATCGCCTGCGGAATGACGATCCGGCGCAGCGTCTTGCCGTGGCTCATGCCCAGCGCGTGCGCCGCCTCCGTCTGCCCCTCGTCCACGGCGAGCAGGCCGGCCCGGCAGATCTCCGCCATGTACGCCGCCTCGTTCAGACCCAGGCCGAGCAGCGCCGTCAGCAGCGGCGTCATGAAGTTCGACCAGTAGTCCTTGTAGAACGGCATCAGGTTGATGTACTCGAAGACCAGGCCCAGGTTGAACCAGAGGAAGAGCTGGACCAGGACCGGGGTGCCGCGGAAGAACCAGATGTAGAACCAGGCGACGGACGAGGTCACCGGGTTCTTCGACAGCCGCATCACCGCGAGTACGATGCCGCCGACGATGCCGATCAGCATGGACAGGACCGTCAGCATGAGGGTCTTGCCCACACCCGTCAGGATGCGGTGGTCGAAGAAGTAGTCCGGCACGGCATGCCAGTTGATCTTGCCCTGGCCGAACGCGTAGATGATCGCGACGAGAAGCGCGATCGCGACGAGGGCGGAGACATACCGTCCGTAGTGCCTGACCGGAACGGCCTTGATGGCCTCCGCGCCGGCCGGGGGAGTGCCCTGGGGCCCTGCCGTCTTGTCGATGTCAACAGTCACGGGTCTTGCCTTTCAGCGGCCGCGGGGGCAGCGGTCACTTGCCGCCGTTGATGACGGACTCCTTCTCGGCGCCGTCCTCGGCGCCCCACTTCGTGAGGATCTTCTGGTACTCGCCGTTCTTGATGATCGCGTTCATCGCGGCCTGCAGGGCGTCGCGCAGCTGGGTGTTCTCCTTGGCGACCGCGATGCCGTACGGGGCGGCCTCGACCTGGGCGCCCACGAGCTGGAAGTCCTTGCCGCCGCCCGAGGTCTTCACCGCGTACGCGGCCACCGGGAAGTCGGAGGACGCGGCGTCGGCACCGCCGGAACGCAGCCGGGTCTGGGCCTGCTGGTCGTCGTCGAAGGCCTCGATGGTGATCTTCTTGCCGGCCGGGCACTTCTTGTTCTCGCTCTTGGCGAGGTCCTCCGACACGGTGCCCCGCTCCATGACGAGCTTCTTGCCGCACAGGTCCGCCCAGGTCGAGATTCCGCCGGTGTCGCCCTTGCGCGTGTAGATCGAGACGCCCGCGTTCAGGTAGTCGACGAAGTCGACGCCCTCGCCGACCTTCTTGCCGGTGTCGGGGTCGACACCGTCCTGGCGGCTCTTGTTGTCGGTCATCGCGGACATCGCGATGTCATAGCGCTTGGAGCGGAGGCCCGTGAGCAGGGCGTCGAACGTGCCGTTCTCGAACTGGAACGTCACACCGAGCTGCTTGCCCATGGCGTCCGCGAGGTCGGGGTCCAGACCGGCCGTCTTGCCCGAGCCGTCCTTGAACTCCACCGGCGCGTACGCGATGTCCGAGCCGACCTTGATGACGCCTGCCTGGCGGATCGACGCGGGGAGCTTGTCGGCCAGCGGGGCGGACGACGCCGAGGAGCTACCCGTGTTGGTGCCCTTGCCCTTCGTCTGGTCACCGCAGCCGGTGAGCAGCAGGGTGCCCGCGACCGCGATGGCGCCGACCGCGGCTATCCGGGAGCGCGTGGCGGTCGAGCGACGGGTGGAGCTTGCGGTCATGGTGGGTTCCTCCGGCGGGATGAGGGATGCCGATGGGGCGACGAGAAGAGACACCCTTGGGTGTCGTGACCTCGCTGGTTGAGGCATCTTGCCATTGGGCCGCTCATATTCAGGGGCATCGCTATGTCAAAATCGGATAACGGGTGACCCCCGAACCGGGCCCGGACCGCCGATCACAGCCGTGCTTTTGCGGGAATCGCTCCCTCCGGCCGGAAGATCTCCGGCAGATCTCACGATGCGGACGATTGCGTCCCACGCGGCCGTGGCCGTGAGGAGACAAGTCGGAGACTTGTCCATATTTCCGGCCATGAGTCATCTCACCGGCGTGTGACCTTAGCTTTATGGACTCGTCCGGGACACCATCCGTCAGGTAAGAAGGTTCATTACACCCCTCATCAGGGGCTCAGGGCGCGTGTGCGGCGCGCCCGTCGCGTGTGCACCCGTACGCATCAGTCAGCTGGGTCATACGCGGTGCCCGCCCACCCCTTACCAGGAGTGGTCACCCTCAAACAATGCATACCTAAGGGGTACGACACAGTGGCAGCGGAGATCGTCAATCCTCGCAGCGACAACAGTGCGGATCAGGACGGCGGGGCCGAGCCCCTCGATTCCATCGATCCGGCGTTCGCGCTGCACCGCGGTGGCAAGATGGCCGTGCAGGCCACCGTGCCGATCCGCGACAAGGACGACCTGTCCCTTGCGTACACGCCCGGCGTCGCCCGGGTGTGCACCGCCATCGCGGAGCAGCCGGAGCTGGTCAACGACTACACATGGAAGTCGTCGGTCGTCGCCGTCGTGACGGACGGCACGGCCGTGCTCGGACTCGGTGACATCGGTCCCGAGGCGTCCCTCCCGGTCATGGAGGGCAAGGCGATCCTGTTCAAGCAGTTCGGCGGGGTGGACGCGGTCCCGATCGCCCTGGACTGCACGGACGTGGACGAGATCGTGGAGACCGTGGCCCGGCTCGCCCCCTCCTTCGGCGGCGTGAACCTGGAGGACATCTCGGCACCGCGGTGCTTCGAGATCGAGCGCCGGCTCCAGGAGCGGGTGGACATCCCGGTCTTCCACGACGACCAGCACGGCACGGCCGTGGTGACGCTGGCCGCCCTGCGGAACGCCACGCGGCTGACCGGGAAGGGGCTCGGAGATCTGCGGGCCGTCATCTCGGGTGCGGGGGCGGCGGGTGTCGCCATCGCGAAGATGCTGGTCGAGGCGGGTATCGGCGATGTGGCGGTCGCGGACCGCAAGGGCGTCGTGTCGTCCGACCGGGACGACCTGACGCCGGTCAAGCGGGAACTGGCCGGGTTCACGAACAAAGCGGGTCTCACGGGGTCGCTGGAGCACGCCCTCAAGGGCGCCGACGTCTTCATCGGCGTCTCCGGCGGTACGGTGCCGGAGGAGGCCGTCGCCTCGATGGCGGAGGGTGCCTTCGTCTTCGCCATGGCCAACCCGGACCCGGAGGTCCACCCGGACATCGCGCACAAGTACGCGTCCGTGGTGGCGACCGGGCGGTCCGACTTCCCGAACCAGATCAACAACGTGCTGGCGTTCCCCGGCATCTTCGCGGGCGCGCTGCAGGTGCGGGCGTCCCGGATCACCGAGGGCATGAAGCTCGCGGCGGCCGAGGCGCTGGCGTCGGTCGTCGGTGACGACCTGGCGGCCGACTACGTGATCCCGTCGCCCTTCGACGAGCGGGTGGCCCCGGCGGTGACGGCGGCGGTGGCCGCTGCCGCGCGGGCCGAGGGCGTCGCGCGACGCTGACGCCGTGCCGGGCGGGCGGGCGGGATCGTGTGATGCGCCCGCCCGCCCGTTCGTGTTCCGGCGGGATCGTGTGATGCGCCTGCCCGTCCGTGTTCCGGTGGCGTGTGATCCGTCCCGTGCGGCATCGCCGTCGCCCTCGGCGGCGGAGCGCGGGAGATGCGACCGCCGGGCCACGGGGTGCGCCTCCCGGCGGGACACGCGTCACAGCCGGCCCTGGTTCCGTACGCCCGGCGCCGGCCCTATCGTCAAGGTCATGTTCGCTGCCTACGCCGCCCGCATCGACCGCGACCACCCGCTTACCGGCCTGGAGTTGGGAGAGCGCCCGGCCCCCGAGCCGAGGCCAGGCTGGACGGCGGTGAACGTCAGGGCCGCCTCCCTCAACCACCACGACCTGTGGTCACTCAGGGGTGTGGGTCTCTCCGAGGACAAGCTCCCCATGATCCTCGGCTGTGACGCGGCGGGCGTCGACGAGGACGGCAACGAGGTCGTTCTGCACTCCGTCATCGGCCAGACCGGTCACGGCGTGGGCCCCGACGAACCCCGCTCGATCCTCACCGAGCGTTACCAGGGCACTTTCGCCGAGCAGGTCTGTGTCCCCACCTGGAACCTCCTGCCCAAGCCGAAGCAGCTCTCCTTCGAGGAGGCCGCCTGCCTCCCGACCGCCTGGCTGACGGCCTACCGCATGCTCTTCACCAACGCCGGTGTACGCCCCGGGGACTCCGTCCTCGTCCAGGGCGCCGGCGGTGGCGTCGCGACGGCCGCGATCGTGCTGGGCAGGGCGGCCGGGCTGCGGGTCTTCGCGACCAGCCGGGACGAGGCCAAGCGCAAGCGGGCGCTGGAGCTGGGCGCGGTGGAGGCGCTGGAGTCCGGGGCGCGGCTGCCGCAGCGGGTGGACGCCGTCATCGAGACCGTCGGTGCCGCCACCTGGTCCCACTCGGTGAAGTCGCTGCGGCCCGGCGGCACGCTCGTCATCTCGGGCGCCACCAGTGGGGACCGGCCCTCCCACGCGGAACTCACCCGCATCTTCTTCCTGGAGCTGAAGGTGGTGGGCTCCACCATGGGCACCAAGGACGAACTGGAGGATCTGCTCTCCTTCTGCGCGGCCACCGGAGTACGCCCCGTCATCGACGAGGTGCTTCCCCTCGACCGTGCCCGTGAGGGCTTCGAACGCCTGGAGGCGGGCGACCAGTTCGGCAAGATCGTGCTGACTACGAACTGACTCTCTCTCGCGTCCCCCGGCCATGGCGGGACCGCGAGCCCGACTGTGCCCACGGTGGGCCCGGAACCTTCCGGGCCCGCCGGTCGTGTCTCCGCACCCGGAATGTCAACCGGGGTTGACAATGACCTGAGTGTCAACCTACATTGACATCATGACCGAGGCAACGGATCTCGCCGAGCGCGCGGGCGACCACGACCCAAGGGTCGGGCTGCGGGCCGTCGCCGCGCTGCGGAGGCTGCTGGAGCAGTTGGAGGCGGTGCAGGTGCGCAGTGCGCGCAACCAGGGCTGGTCGTGGCAGGAGATCGCCGCGGAGCTCGGAGTCAGCAGGCAGGCCGTGCACAAGAAGTACGGGAGGCAGTGATGTTCGAGCGGTTCACCAAGGACGCCCGCGCGGTGGTCGCAGGCGCCGTCGGGCACTGCGAACGCACGGGTGAGGAACGCGTCGACGAGGGGCATCTGCTGCTCGCCCTCCTTGACCGCGAGGGCGGTCGCGCCGCGTTCGCCCTGGCCTCGCTCGGGCTTGCGGGGCGGCGTGACGCGGTCGCGCGGGACCTTGCCGAGGCCCGCCGTCGCGGTGGCCTCTCCCGCGCCGACGCGGACGCCCTCGCCGGGCTCGGTATCGATCTCACGGAGATCGTCACCCGTGTCGAGGAGGCCCACGGGGAGGGCGCCCTGGCCGCGAGCCGACGGGGCGGGGTGCGACGCATGGGACGGCGTCCCTTCACCCCCGGCGCCCGGGACCTCCTCACCCGGTCCCTGCGCACCGCCCTCGCCCACGGGGACCGGCACATCGGCGACGAGCATCTGCTCCTCGCCCTCACCGCCCGCCCCGGGGTCCCGTCGGAGGTGCTCGCCGACCACGGAGTCACGTATACGGCGGTGGAGCGGGTGCTGTGGGGCGAGGGAGAGGCGAAGGCCGGCTGAGCCCGGCTGCGGCGCCAGGCCCGGGGGGTGCCGACGTCAGCTGCTGCGGGCCCGCAGCGTGGCGCCGATCCGGGCCGCCGCCGTCGACAAGTGGCGTCGGGCGTCGCGGAGTTGTTCCTCCGTCACCCCGTGGTCGCGGGCCGCGTCGCGGATGTCGTCGCGGAAGCGGTCCAGCAACCGGTCGAGGGCCCGGCTGGGGTCGCCCGGGAACTCCTCGTGCGCCCAGGAGGGCTCGTAGGCACCGGGGAAGTCCTCGGGGGTCGTCGTGTACTCCGGTTCCTCCGCCGCCCCCGTGCGGCCGAAGCCGAAGTCCTTTCCGAATCCCTTGCCGAAGTCCTTCCCGAACTCGCCGAAGTCCTTGGCCAGTTCGGTCAGGCCCTCCCGCACACCCGTCGGCCAGTCGCCCCGCGCGAAGTGGTCCTGCACCCGCTGCTGGACCCGCCGCGCCATGCGCTGGAGTTCCTCCTGGGCCTGGGCGCGCGCCTGCTCCTGGGCGTCCTTGGCCTGGCGGCGGGCCTGCTGGGCCTCCTCGCGGGCCCGTCGGCTCTCGTCCTTGGCGCGCCGGGCCTGCTCCTTCCACTCCTGCTTGACGCGGTGCATCTCCTCCTTGGCGGCGCGCCACGCCTCCTTCTCGGCCTGGTCGCCCGGTTCCCCGGAGGACTCCGTGCGCTCCTTGCCCCGGCGGGCCTCGGAGACCGCGGCCCGCATCTCACGGCGCAGATCGCCCGCCGCGCCCCGGACGTCCGCCCGGATCTCGGCGGCCAGCTCCGCGACCGACTCGCGGATCTCCAGTTCTAGGTCGGCCAACTCCGCGCTGCGGTCGGCGAGTTCGGCGCGACCCGCGTCCGTGATCGCGTACACCTTGCGGCCGCCCTCGGTGGTGTGCGTGACCAGGCCCTCGGCCTCCAGCTTGGCCAGCCGGGGGTAGACGGTGCCGGCGGACGGTGCGTACAGCCCCTGGAAGCGCTCCTCCAGCAGCCGTATCACCTCGTATCCGTGGCGGGGTGCCTCGTCGAGCAGCTTCAGCAGGTAGAGCCGCAGTCGTCCATGGGCGAAGACGGGAGCCATGTCAGAGCCCCTTCTGCTCGGTCGGGCCGCCGGTGGTGTCGCCGGAGGAACGGTCGGACGGGACGTGGCCGGACTCGCCGGGGCCATAGGCGGAGTCCGCCTTCTCCTGCGGTGACGGGTCCTGCGGGCCCGGCGCGTCCCATGGCTCTCCCTCCGCGATCGGGCGGCGCAGGATGGCGATGGAGCCGGAGACCGTCGTCGCCTTCAGCCGGCCGTGGCCCCCGCCGAGGCGGCCCGTGATCTTCTTGGCGCCCCACTGGCCGGTCACCCGCAGGTCGTCGAAGGCGTTGGACACGGCGCCGCTCGCCGTGTTCGCCTCGACCTCCGCGTCCGCCGGGTGGGGCAGGCGGATCGCTATCTCACCCGAGACGTTCGTCAGCCGGGCGTCCGTGGGGCCGCCCGTGGGATCGAGGTCCAGGATGATCGAGCCGCTCACGGAGTCGGCCTTCACCAGCGGGGAGGCGCCCTCGATGACGGTGAGGTCACCGGAGACCGAGTTGAGCCGCAGCTCGCCGGTGACGCCCTGGGCCTCCACATTGCCCGAGACCGTGGTGACGTGGAGCGGACCGGTGAGGCCGACCAGGGTCGACTCGCCGGTGACGCCCTTCACGTCGACACCGCCGTCGATTCCCGAGACCACGGCGTTGGACCCGATCACGCCGACCTCCACGCGGGTGGACGCGGGGACGGCCAGAGAGACCACCGCGCTGCGGCGCCAGCCCTTGCGGTCGAGCCACTTGAGGAAGCCCTTCCAGGGAAGGTCGTCGTACGCCACCGTCAGGGTGCCGTCCTTTTGGGTCACCGTGAGCGGAGGGCCCTCGATCGCCGAGACCTCCAGGCGTGCGGAACTCTCGTCCGTGCCCACCACGTTGACCGTTCCGTTGACGGTGCGCACGTGGAGTGCCGTCACGGGGGCGTCGAAGGTGAGCTTCCTCGGCTCTGCGACGGACCACTCGGACATGGGGTGACCTCCTCGGCCGGTGCGGGACGACGTACTAGACGGACGGCGCCGCGGGCGTGGCGACGGCACGAGGGTGAGGCCACCCAACGCGCCATATCGCGTCTTCGTATTCACGATATATCGTGGATGCGCAAAGTCAAGGTGTCCGCTGTGGGCAACCGCGGCGCCGGCGCTCACCGGCCGGGGCGGCTCGGTCCGCACGGACCCCGGCTTGCGCACGGCCGGGACCAGCGCGTCCAACACTTCGGCGAGTTGAGGCACGAGCCGGAACCGGGCGGCGTGGTACTGGATCGCCGAACAACTCATGGAAATGGCCCGGCTCGCCAGGACTCCGCGCGAAAGCCAAGCGCCGGGCCCTGGACTGGCAGCACCGGACGACCACCGACATCGCCCGCACCTACGGCACCGTCGTGGTCGAAGCACTCACCATCACGAACATGCTCAAGTCCGCCAGGGGAACGGTCGAAGAGCCAGGGAAGAACGTCGCCCGGAAGTCCGGGCTGAACCGCTCCATCAGCCAGGAGGCATGGGGCCGCACGGTCACCATGCTGACGTACAAGACCGCCCGGCTCGGCGGCACCCTGGTCAAGGTCCCCGCCCCCGGCACCTCCAGGCGCTGCTCAGCGTGCGGCTTCAGCACGCCCGGCAGTCGGGAATCCCAGGCCGTGTTCGTGTGCAGGAACCCGGACTGCGGCTGGTCGGGCAACGCTGACCACAACGCAGCCCGGAACGTCTTGCACCTGTACCGGATGGGCCTCGCGCTCATCCCGGCTGCCGGGAGGGCAGTCGTCAGGCGCGCCAAGCGCGTCAAGCCCGCTGCCGCAAGGTAAGCAGGAATCTCCCGGCCTCAGCCAGGAGAGCACTTCAATGGGTCAACAACTCCATCGCCACGTCGATGCGTTACTACGCGAACGCCAACCGCTACCCCTGGGCCCCCGCCCACGACCGCATCCCGGTCGTGCAGGCCCCGGTCGGCCTCACCTTCGTCACATACGAGAACCCGCCCGGCATCCACACCGCCACCGAGCGCGTCCGGGCGTTCAAGACCGGCCCGCAGGCCGATTGGTTCAACCACGTCAACGTCAACGCCCACGACCACGGCGGTCACTTCATCCCCTGGGAGAACCCCGACGCCTGGGTGAGCGACCTGCGCCGCACCTATCACGGCCGCAGGCCATGAACGACCCTGCGGACTCGTCCGGTGACGGGCCGGACGAACGTTGCCTGGCGGGGGCGTGCGCGTCGGCCGACCGGCCCGCACCGCCTGCCACTCGTCAGATCGCCACGCCCCACAGAGCGTGATCATCCACGGCCGAGATCCATTTTCGCGAGGGACCTCAGTCGTCGTCCTCGTCGTCCTCGTCGTCCAGTCGTGCCAGCCACGTCGCCAGCCGCTCCACCGGCACCTCGAAATCGGGGTTGAGATCCACGAAGGCACGCAACTGGTCGGCGAGCCACTCGAAGGTGATCTCCTCCTCGCCGCGTCGCTTCTCCAGCTCTTCGATGCCACGGTCGGTGAAGTACATGCGTTCAGAATATGCGCCACTTGGCCGGTTAGCGGTCTCGCTCGGGAACCGCCCGGGCGGCTAGCCTCGTCGCAGTTCAAGAGCCCGGAAGCCCATGGTGTGTCGGTGGCCGGGCGAGCGGAGCCGCACAGGGCGGGGGAGCCATGGACGAGACGCTGCGGGAGATCACACTGCCCGGGGGCCAGACGGTGCTGGCGCGGGTGACTCCCGCGCCGGGCGCGGCGCATCCCGGCGGGTACGGCTCGGACGACCTCGACATCGGGGTGGGACACCGTGCGGCGGCCAAGCTGGAGCAACTGGGAGAGCTGATCCAGGGGGTCGGGCAGTCGGTCCTGGACGCGGCGCGGTCCGCGCGGCCGGACGAGGCGACCATCACCTTCGGCGTCGAGATCGTCACCAAGCCCGGCAAGGCGATCGCCGTGCTCGCCGACGGCGAGGCCAAGGCGTCCCTGGAGGTCAGCCTGGTGTGGAAGCTCGACGAGCGCCGCGCCCGGGCCACCTCGGACGCCACGGCCGGCGTCACCGCAGAGCCCGCCCCGGCCGTCACCGCCGAATCCCCCGCGGATGTCTGAGCGGCGCGATGCCCGCCTCGAGCACCTGATCGAGAACGCCACGGTCCACTTCCACTCCGCGCGCCCGGCGGACGAGACCATGTGGGGCAGTGGCTTTCTCGTCGCCCCGGGCTGGGTGCTGACCTGTGCCCATGTGCTGCTCGGTCGGATCGGGGACGGCGGCGAGGAGGAGTTCCGGGTGCGGGGCCCCGGCCTGCTCGACGGCCGTCCCGTTCCCGCCCGGCTCGAGGAGTGCCTCTACCGGGGATCCCTGGGCGGGCGGGAGCGGACCAATCTGCCCGTGGACCAGGACATGGCCCTCGTACGCCTGCTCGACCGCTCCGTGGAGCACGAGTGCGTCTGGCTGAGCGACCGCTCCGACCACCCGCTCGGCGACCACCGGATCGTGTACGGCTACCGGCCCCTCGCCGACGGCGCGGCCCAGGCGTGGAACGGCGAGGCCACGGTGAACGCCCACGACGGCCCGTACGGGCTGCGGCTCGGGCCGAGCAACGAGTTCCCGGACGGAGTCTCCGGCGGCCCGGTGCTGCACCCGGCCACCGGAGCCGTCGTGGCCGTCATCAAGTGCCGCCGCGGCGACCGGGACGGCGGGCTGTCCATCGCGGTCTCGGTGATGCGGCGGTTCGCGGCGTACCACCAGGTGATCGCCGCGCACGACGCATGGCACGAGGGGCGCCGCAGGACGGAGCACAACTGGGTCGCCCGGCAGGCGAAGCTGCCCGGGACCCCGAGCGAGGCCGATTCCGACCAGTGGACCCCCGCGGACCGCCGCACGGCGCTCGCGCTGCTGGCGGCGGTCGAGCCGGCCGACGCGCCGCACACCATCACCCAGCTCGTGCGCAAGGCGCGCGGCGACGACCCGGCCGGCCGCCCGCACCTGCCCGTCTCCTGGCGGGACGGGCACGGGCAGCTCTACGAGGGGGACCGGCCGCAGGAGGCGTTCGTCCATCTGCGCTACCTCCGCCTGGTCCAGCTGTTCCTGGAGGCCCGCGACCCCAAGGACCCGGCCGCCGTCGAAGCGCTCGGCGACTGGATACGGGAGCGGCTCACCGAGGTCAGGCCGGCGGTGCGCACCAGCGTGGCGGACGCCGTGTTGCCGCCCGGGCTGCTCCCGTCCGGGCAGCGCACCGTGGAGCCGTACCCGGGACCGGGCGAGCGCGGTGTGGTGCTGCTGGAACTGGAGCCGCTCGACGACGACCACAGCCGCTTCTACTGGACGCTGCGCATCGACGACGGGGGCGAGAACAGCGATATACCCCGGTACGGGGTGACCACCGGCCCCGGCGTCGCCCGGGACGATCTGCGCACGGCGCTCGACAAGCCGCTCGCCAAGGCCTTCGAGGCGGTGGACCGCCCGGAGCAGCCGGCGCCGCTCGAGGTCGCCCTGGACCTCTCGCACTTCGACACCCCCGTCCACACCTGGCAGATCTACGACTCCGCGCCGCTGTGGGACCGAACGCGCCAGCAGCTCCTCGGCGTACGCCGTCCCGTGGTCATTCGCGACATCGAGCGCCGGGGAGTTCCGGCCGAATCCTGGGACACCCGCTGGGCGGAGATGCTCGCCGGCGGACGGCTGACCGCGCGGAACACCGTCTTCGACGCCGGCCCCCCGCACGCCCGCCAGTTCGCGGAGATGTCCCCCGGACAGATCCCCGTGCAGTGCCGGCGGGCCGGATCGGGGGCCGGCCGGACGGCGATGCGCCTGGCCCTGGACGCCGGACACGGAGTGGCGCTGTGGCACTCCGGGGACCACCCGGGACACCGGTGCGGACCCCGCTGCGACGACCTGCACCGCTCGGCCGTCGGCTTTCTGGCCGAGGTGGCCGATCCGGCTGAACTACCGGACCGCCTCCGCCGTATCAGAGAGCACGTCAGTACCGGGAACGGATATCGCTGGGCCGGTGAGGTCGCCGTCCTCTACGACGACCCGCGCCGTCCCCTGCCCGCGGAAGAGGGGGTGTTCGACGCCCCATGACTCCCCGTGGACACCCGGCGACACCTGTGCACGGCTGGCCGGAAATCGACTGCCTACTCTGTGTGAACGGGTACGTTTTCAGGGGCCCGTTGTGGGCGCCGCCTGCCCTCGTCGGCCGTGACGCGCCGTGCCATCGATCGTCGACGAGGAGCGAACCATGAGCGAGTGGCTGGTCTACCGGGGCAAGGGCGAGCCCGCGCCGGCACGCGTCGACTCCCTGCCGCCGCCCCCGCACTGGCGCCGGTTCGACGGTGAGCCCCTCGACGGCGTGTACACCGTCCCCGCGATCGACAGCGCCTCCTCCCGGCGGCTCGGCCGCCGCCCCCCGCTGCCCGTGCAGGACCCACGAGCCGTGGAACTCATCAACGCCGCCCTCTACTTGAGGCGTCCGCTGCTGGTCACGGGGGAGCCCGGCTCCGGCAAGAGCACCCTGGCCCACGCGCTGGCCCATGAACTGGGGCTCGGCCGTGTGCTGCAGTGGCCCGTCGTCAGCCGCACCGAACTGACCTCGGGGCTGTACGCCTACGACGCGATCGGCCGCCTCCAGGACGCCCAACTGGACCGGGCGGGAGCCGAGGAGACACAGGAGTCGCCCGGGGCGCGCCGCGATCTCTCGATCGGCCGCTACATCCGGCTGGGTCCGCTGGGCACCGCCCTGCTCCCGATGAAACGCCCCCGGGTCCTGCTCATCGACGAGCTGGACAAGAGCGACATCGACCTGCCGAACGACCTGCTCAACGTCGTCGAGGAGGGGGAGTTCGGCATCCCCCAGCTCGAGCGCATCGCCGACCGTCCCGGCCAGGGCACCGTGCAGGTCCTCACCGACGACGGGCTGCGGGCGCCCGTCACCGGCGGCCGGATCCGCTGCCACGCGTTTCCCGTGATCGTGATGACGAGCAACGGCGAACGCGACTTCCCCGCCCCGCTGTTGCGCCGGTGCATCCATCTGCACCTCGACCCGCCACGCGGCGACCGGCTCGCCGCCATGGTGCAGGCCCACTTCGGCGACGACGCCGACCGGGACCACTCCGATCTCGTGGAGCTGTTCGCCACGGACGGGGCGGGCGGGCACCGGCCGGCCGACCAGTTGCTCAACGCCATCTTCCTCACCCAGCGGGTGGCTCCGCCGGGCAGCCCGCGCCGTACGGAACTGGCGCGGCTGCTGATGGGTTCACTCGACTCCGGACAGCGGTGACCCGCCATGACCGTCGCCGCCTCCCTGGAGCTGCTCGCGCGCCGGCTGCGCGAGGCCGGGATCGCTCCGGACGCCGAGGAACTCGCGGACGCGCTCTGGCTCGCCCGCCACGTCCCCGGCGGCACGGCGGCCACCGCAGCCACCGGCGAGGACACCGCCGGGGCGGTCTCCGGCACCGGGCCCGGCAGCCGCCGTAGCGCCGTGCCGCCCGAGACGTCCCTGGCCGTGCCCGCCCGGAAGCAGGCCGCGGACCGCCGGACGCCGGCGGTCGGCGGCATCGCGACCGAGGGCCCCGCGGACGGCGGGGGCACGGTCGTCTCCACCCAGGTGCCCGCCGCCTCCGTGCTGCCCGAACCGCTCGGCTTGCAACGGGCGTTACGGCCGCTCAACCGCTACCGGCCGCCGGGCGGGCCCTCGTGGTCGGGGCTGGACGAGGAGGCGACCGCGCAGCGGGCGGCCGACACCGGTGTGGTCGTCCCGGTGCCGGCCCCGGGGCAGCGCCGTGAGGCACGCCTCCAGCTCGTCATGGACGTCTCCTCGTCCACCGTGGTGTGGCAGAACACCTTCGCGGAGCTGCGCCAGGTCTGCGAACGCGCCGGCGCCTTCCGGGAGATCCGGACGCACTACCTCCATGAGGGAGTGAACGGGGTACGGGTGGCGTCCTCACCGGACCCGTCGTCCCCCGGCGCCGGCCCCGGTCTGCTGCGCGACCCGAGCGGACACCGGCTGACCCTGGTCCTCAGCGACTGCGCGGGCCCGCTGTGGCGCAACGGCAGCATGCAGCGGCTGCTGCACGACTGGGCCACCTGCGCCCCGGTCGCCGTCCTGCAGCCGCTGCCCCAGCGGATGTGGCGCGGCACCCATCTGCCCGCCTACTCCGGGGAACTGCGCCGCCTCGAAGGACTGACCGGCGGCCTGGAGTTCCGGTCGGAACGCGCCGGCCCCCCGCCACGGCGCGCCCTGCCGGTGCCCGTGCTCGCCCTGCGCCCCTCCTCCCTCGCCCACTGGGTCCGCCTCGTGTCCGACGCGACCGCCCAGCGGCAGGTCGCCTCCGCGGCCTGGGTGCGCGCCGACCACCCGGCGACCGCCGCACGGCCGCTCGCCCAGCGGGAGATCACCTCACGCGAGCGGGTCCGCGGCTTCAGGCGTACCGCCTCGCAGGACGCACGGCACCTCGCCGAGTACCTGGCCACCGTGCCCCTCGCCCTGCCGGTGATGCAGCTCGTGCAGCGGGCGATGCTGCCCGGCAGCGGCCCCGAGGCGATGGCGGAGGTCCTCCTCGGCGGGCTGATCAGACGCAGTGACGCCGACGCGCACGGCGGCTACGAGTTCATCGGGAGCGTGCGCGAGGAACTGCTGCGCCATCTGCCCGGCAGCGAAGCCCAACTGGTCCTCAAGCACAGCTCGCAGTACGTCGAGCGGCACTACGGCCGCGCGTCCCGCAACTTCCCGGCGCTGGCCGCCGCCTACCTCTCCGGCGCGACGACCCCACCCCCCGTCGCCGAGGACGGCGGCGACGACCGTCTGCTGCGCGCCTTCGCCCGGGTCTCCTCGCAGGTCCTCGCCCGCTACGGGAAGGTCCCCGCGGCCGTGTCCGGCCTGGGCCCGGCGCAGCTCGCCTCGCGCGCGCACGAACTGCTCGACCGCTACGCCGCCCAGGGCACCGCCCGCGACCTGGACGAGGGCATCGCCCTGCTGCGCCGGGCCCTGGAGGCCGAGCGCCGGCAGACGGAACAGCGCGCACTGCACAGCCGGCTGGCCGGCGCCCTGCTGGAGCGCTGGCGGGCGGCGGGGACCCCCGACAACCTGCGGGAGGCGTACGAGGTCCTGCCCGGGCAGCGCAAGAGCGACCCGGCGGAACTCGTCATGGAGGCGGAGATCCTGCTGCACCTCGCGGCCGATCTGGAGACCGCGGGCGCCGCCGCCGCGACCCTGCCCGCCGGGCTCGGCCACGATCTCGGCGAGCCCGACGCGTCCCCGGGCCGACTGGCCCTGCTCGCCTGCCTCCAGGCCCGGCAGCGCCTGGAGGAGATCCCGCCCGACGCGGAGCAGCGGACGGCGCGCGCCATGGAACTGCGGGCCACCGCCGCGTTCCAGGCGGCATCGCTGGTCGCCCGGACCGGCTCCGCCGTCCTCGGCCCGGACGAGGGGACGCCGCAGGACTGGGCCGCCCAGCAGTTCGAACAGGCGGCGGGCCTCGCGACCCGGTACCGGCAGCACTGCGGCACGTCGTCGTCCCGTCTCCTGGAGGCCCGGGCGCTGCTCGCCCTGGCCCGGCACGACTCGGGACGCGACGCGCGGCCCTGGGAGCCCGGCCCCGAGCGGCGCGCCCTCGCCCACCGGTCCGCCGAACTGGCCGAGGTGGGCTTCCGGGAGGCGTTACCGCTGCGCGCGGCCGAGGGCGCCGACGCCCGGGAGCTGACCCGGATCTGTCTGGACACGGCCGGTGCCCTGGACCTCACCCGGGACGCGGAGCACGATCCCCCCACCCGCCGCAGGATCACCGCCGTGCTCCAGCAGGCGCTGGACTACGCGGGCGACGTCACGGAACTGCGGGCCGAGTGCTTGGACCGGCTGGGCGAGGCCTGCCTGGCGACCTACGGACTGACCCGCGCCACGGACGATCTGGAGGCGGCCGTCCGGTCCTGGTGGCAGGCGACCGGGGAACTGCCCCGGGACGATCCCGCCCGGCCCGGGCTGCTGCTCCGGCTGGGCCTCGCCCTGGGCGCCGCCGACGCGTGGACGGACGCGGTGCGGGTTCTGCGGACGGCCGTCGACGAATCCTCCGAGCAGGACCCCGAACTGCCGCGCCGCCGGGTGGAACTGGGCGAGGCGCTGCTGCACCGGAACCAGCGCCAGGGCGGGCTGTCCGACCTGCACGAGGCCGACTGGATAGTGGGCACCGCCGCGCGGGAGACCGACGACGACCTGCTCGCCGCACGGGCCTGGCGGCTGCGCGCCGTGGCCGCGGGGCGGCTCGCCGCGCACACGGCGCAGCGGTCGGACTGGGAGGCGGTCGCCGACCATCTGCTGCGCGCCGCCGACCTGTACCGGGACCTGGACCTCGCGGGCCCTCAGGCCCGTGTGCGCGTCGAACGCGGCGAGGCCCTCGGCCGGGCCTCGGCCCCGGCCCGCGCCGCCGAGGAGTACCGCACGGCGCTTCGGCTGTACGAGCGGGCCGGGCTGGGCGACGGGGACGAGGCGGAGCGCGCCCGGGCCGCCCTGAGCGCCCTGGAGCCGGGCGGCGGGGGCGACGTATGAGAGGACCGGACGGCTCCGCGGGCATACCCCTGCCCGTTTTCGAGCGCCCCGGCCCGGACGGCACCCGCCATCCCGTGCTCGCCGCGGTCCTCGCCGAACTGCACGCCCGGGAGGCGGAGGACGAACCCCCGGCCGCCTACTACGGCGACTCGCCCGACCCCTCGCCGCGCCCCCCGGCGGGAGCCGCGCCGTGAGCGCCGACTGCCTGCGCCAGTTCGTCCTCAAGATGCACAGCCGCTGCAACCTGGACTGCACGTACTGCTACGTCTACCGCAGCCCGGACCGCAGTTGGCGGGACCGCCCGCACCACACCGACGAGCGCACCATGCGGCAGACCGCCCGGCGCATCGCCGAGCACGTCGAGACGCACCGGCCCCGGTCCGTGCGGGTCGACCTGCACGGCGGGGAGCCGCTGCTGACCGGACCCGAACCGCTCGTCGCGTACGCCGAGACCGTGCGCCACGCCGTACCGGACGGCACCGGTGTGACGGTCACCGTCCAGACCAACGGCACCCTGCTCACCCGGCCCGCGCTCGACCGCCTCGCCGACGCCGGCATCCGGATCGGGCTCAGCCTCGACGGCGGCACGGCCGCCCTCAACGCCCGCCGCGTCGACCACGCGGGCCGCCCCTCCTGGCCCGCCGTCCGCCGCGCGGCCCGGCTGCTGGCCGCACGGCGGCCGGACGCCTACGCCGGCCTGCTGTGCACCGTCGACCCGGCCGGCGACCCCGCCGAGGTCTACCGCTCGCTGCGGGCCCTGGCCCCGCCCGCGCTCGACTTCCTGCTGCCGCACCTGCACTGGGGCACCCGCCCGCCCGGCCGCCACCGGCCGGCCCCCACGCCGTACGGGGACTGGCTGGCCGACGTCTTCGACCTGTGGTGGGACGACGTCGCCCCGGGCCGGCCGCGGGTGCGCCTGTTCACCGAGATCGTGGCGCTGCTGGTGGGCGGCTCCTCACGGACCGACGCGGTGGGACTGTCGCCGATCGCCGCGATCGTGGTGGAGACCGACGGCACCATCGAACGGCTCGACTCGCTGAAGACGGCCTACCCGGGCGCCCCCGCCACCGGCCTCGACGTCTTCCGCAACTCCTTCGACGAGGCGCTGCGCCACCCCCGGGTCGCCGCGCTGCGGGCCGGGCCCGCGGCGCTCGGCGACGACTGCCGCGCCTGCCCGGTGGTGCGGATCTGCGGCGGCGGCAACTACGCCCACCGCTACTCCGCCGTCACGGGCCACTTCCGGCAGCCGAGCGTGCACTGCGCCGATTTGGAGCGCGTCATCCGGCACGCCGCCGCGCGGATCGGCGAGCAGCTCTCCGTATCGTCAAGGAGTCTGGTCTAACGTGGAGTTGACGGACCACGACGTAGCGTTCCCCTACGTCAGAAGGAGACCCCAGGCATGCCATCCGCGTCCCCCGAGCATGTCACGATCGTCTACGCGGGACAGTCCTGGTCCTGGGCGACGTGGATCGAGCACCGTCTCGCGCACGCGGGGGTGGTGACGCGCGCCGCCCGCTGGGACCCGCTGCACACCGCACCGGAGCCGGGGCGGCTGAACGGCCTGCTGGCCGTCCCCGGCAGGCTGCTGCTCCTGATCGACGACTGGTTCGTGCGCTTCGACGAGGCGCGCCGGCAGGCCTGGGCCGATGTGCTGGCCGAGATCATGCCCCGGGAGGGGCACCGGATCGTCGCCGTGTCGATCACCGCCGCCTCCCTGCCGCCGGCCGCCGAACGGCTCGGCCGGGTGCTTCCGCTGCGCGGTCTCGACGCCGACCGCGCCGCCGAGGTGCTGCTCGACGTGCTGGAGGTGACCTCGCCGTCCGGCGGCCCGGTCAGCCTCGACCGCGCCCGCGGCCCGCGCTTCCCCGAGGACCGGCCCGGCATCGACAACGCCCCGCGCCACAACCGCGACTTCACCGGCCGGGAACGCGTCCTGGAACGCGTCCACCAGGCGTTCGCGGAGGGCGGTGAGGGCACCCGCATCGCCCTGCGCGGTCCGGGCGGCATCGGCAAGACCCAGACGGCGACCGAGTATGTGCACCGCTACAAGGGCGAGTACGACATCGTCTGGTGGGTCCGTGCGTCGGTGCGCAACCGGGCCCGCGAGGACTTCGCCCGGCTCGCCGACAGGCTGGGCGCGGAGCCGGACACCGGGGACGCCCTGCGCGGGCGGATCGAGGCGGCCAAGCGGGCCCTTTCCGACCGTACCCGCTGGCTGGTCGTCCTGGACGGGGCGGAGGACCCCGAGGACCTCGGGACGCTGCTGCCCGAGGGCCCCGGCCACCTGCTGGTCACCACCCCGCGCAAGGAATGGCACCGGTGGGTGGGCCGGATCGTCGACCTCTCCCCGTTCGACCGCGAGGAGTCCGTCGACTTCGCGTGCCGGCGCAGCCGCCGGCTCTCCCGCGACAGCGCGGACCGTCTCGCCGCGGCCGTCGAGGACCATCCGCTGCTCATGGACCAGACCGCGGCCTGGGTGGAGCTGAACGAGACCGCCGACATCGACGCGTACATCACCCGCATCCAGGAGGGCGACCCGCACGCCGTCCCCGTCGTCTCCTCCGAGGAGTACCGCAGGGCATTCCAGGCCGCCTGGGCGCAGACCGTCAACACCCTGCGCGAGAAGCACCCGGGCGCCTATGAACTGCTGGCCCTCTTCGCGTTCTTCTCGCCCGACGTGATCCCGCTGGGCCTGGTGCAGTCGGCCCGCGCCGGCGACCTGCCCCCGCACCTGGTGTCCCTGGTCACCGAGCCGAGCAGCTGGAACACCGCGCTGCGGGTGCTGTCCGAGGCCACCTCCATGCGGCTGGAGTACGAGCAGGGACCGATGGACATCCAGACCGTCGGCACGCTGCGCATGCACCGGCTCTTCCACCGCTTCGTCCGCGGTCATCTGGGCCCCGAGGAGGCCCGGCGGGCGGCCGAGACCGCCCGCCGGGTGCTCGTCGCCGCCGACCCCCGCCGCCCCGTCGACCGCACCCACTGGTCGCGGTACGCGGAGGTGATACCGCATCTGGAGCCGACGGGGGCGCTGCACTCCGCCGACCCGGATGTGCGGACCCTGGTGCTCAACTGCATCGAGTACCTGCGGATCCGCGGCGAGGCCAAGGAGGGCAGGCGGCTCAGCAAGGCGGCCGTCGCGTCCTGGAGCGCGGTCTCCGGGGACACCGACCCCGCCGTCCTCATCGCCGTGCACCAGCTCGCGAACATGGAACGGCGCCTCGGCCGCTACCGCGAGGCGGAGCGCATCGGGCGGGATGTCCTGCGCCGGGTCCGTGCCGCTCCGGAGCGCAGCCCGGTGCAGGTGCTGCGGGCCAAGAACGGGCTGGGCGGCACACTGATGGCGCTGGGCCGGTACGAGGAGGCCCATCTCCTCTACGAGGACGCCGCAGCGCAGGCGGCGGCCGACCTCGGTGACCAGGAGGTGCCGCGCACCCTCGACATCCGCGGCAACCTCGCGCTGGCGCTGCGGCTGCTGGGCCGGTACGAGGAGTCCCTCGCCCTGCAGCGGTCCGTCCTCCAGGCGTACATCGAACTCGGCGGCGGCCGGCATCCCTCGACGCTCCTCGCCGGACTGGACACCGCCTGGACGCTGCGCCTGCTGGGCCGGTACGGCGACGCGCTGGCCATCCAGGAGCTGAACTTCCGCCTGCACCGGGAGGTGCTCGGACGTGAGCACGGCCAGACCCTGCTCGCCCAGCACAACCTCGCGCTGTGCCTGCGCCGCGACGGATCCCAGCTGCGGGCCCGCGGGCTGATGCGCGAGGGACGCGATCGCAGCCTGCGCCGGCACGGTCCCCGGCAGACCCTGAGGCTGACCGCGGACTACGCGATGCTGCTGCGCGAGATCGGCGAACTCGACGAGGCACGGGAACTCGCCGAGGCCACCCTCGAGGGTTTCACGGACCTCTTCGGTGAGGGCCACCCCTTCGTCGCCGGGGCCCTCGACAACTGCGCCCTCGTCCAGGGCGACCAGGGGGACCTGGCAGGCGCCCGGGAGCGCGCGGAGCGGGCCAGGGCGGGGATGGAGCGGGCCCTGGGCACGGCCCATGTCTGGTCCGTCGGATGCGCGATGAACACCGCGACGGCGCTTGCCCGGACCGGTGAGCTTCAGCGCGCGGTGGCGCTGGGCCGGGACGCCCTGGGGCGGGCGCGGGCCGCGGTCGGGGACGCGCACGTCCTCACCCTCAATCTGGCGGCGGGCCTCGCGCAGGACCTGGCGGCGAACGGGCAGCCCGAGGAGGCGGAGACCGTGCGCCGGGAGGCGGTCCACCGGCTCACCGAGAACTTCTTCGAGGAGCACCGGCAGGTGCGGTACATGCTCGAAGGACGGCGTCCCTACTGGGACTTCGAGCCGCAGATGATGTGAGACCGGCCCGACGCGAAGGGGCCCTTCCCCGAGCCGAAGCTCGGGGAAGGGCCCCTTGTGCGACCGGAGGTCCTACGCGTCGAACACCTCGCGCACGAGCTGCTCCTGCTCCGCCTGGTGCCGCTTCGCGGAACCGACGGCCGGGGACGAGCCGTGCGGACGGGAGATGCGGCGCAGGCGCTCGGACGGCGGGACGTCCGCGCCGACCGCCAGGTCCAGGTGGTCGATCAGGTTCAGGGCGATGAACGGCCAGGCGCCCTGGTTCGCCGGCTCCTCCTGGGCCCACAGGTACTTCTCGGCGTTCGGGTACTTCTTGATCTCCGCCTGGAGCTCGGCACCCGGCAGCGGGTACAGGCGCTCGAGGCGGATGATCGCCGTGTCCGTCACGCCGCGCTTGACCCGCTCGGCCTCCAGGTCGTAGTAGACCTTGCCGGCGCAGAAGACGACCTTGCGGACCGCGGCCGGGTCCACCGACGTGTCGCCGATGACGGGGCGGAACCGGCCCGTCGTGAACTCCTCCGCCTTCGACGCGGCGGCCTTGAGGCGCAGCATCGACTTCGGCGTGAAGACCACCAGCGGCTTGTGGTGCGGGTTGTGCACCTGCCACCGCAGGAGGTGGAAGTAGTTCGACGGCAGGGTCGGCATCGCGACCGTCATGTTGTTCTGGGCGCAGAGCTGCAGGAACCGCTCCGGGCGGGCCGAGGAGTGGTCCGGGCCCTGGCCCTCGTAGCCGTGCGGGAGCAGCAGGGTGACGCCGGAGGTCTGGCCCCACTTCTGCTCGGCTGCCGAGATGTACTCGTCGACGACGCTCTGCGCGCCGTTGACGAAGTCGCCGAACTGCGCCTCCCACATCACGAGCGCGTCCGGGCGGGCCAGCGAGTAGCCGTACTCGAAGCCCATGACCGCGTACTCGGACAGGAGGGAGTCGTAGACGTTGTAGCGGGCCTGGTCCTCCGACAGGTACTGCAGCGGGGTGTAGTCCTCGCCCGTCGCGCGGTCGATCAGTACCGCGTGGCGCTGGCCGAAGGTGCCGCGGCGGGAGTCCTGGCCCGAGAGACGGACCGGGACACCCTCCAGCAGCAGCGAACCGATCGCGAGCGTCTCGCCCATGCCCCAGTCGATCGTGCCGTCCTCGACCATCGCCGCCCGGCGCTGCAGCTGCGGCAGCAGACGCGGGTGAACGGTGAAGTAGTCGGGGATGTTGACCTGGGACTCGGCGATGCGCTTGACGACCTCGGCGGACACGGCGGTGTCGACCGGCACCGGGAAGCCGTCCTGCGGCTCCTGCGAGACGGCCGAGACCGGCTGCGACGTGGCCTCGCGGACCTCCGTGAAGACCTTCTCCAGCTGGCCCTGGTAGTCCTGGAGGGCCTGCTCGGCCTCCTCCAGGGTGATGTCGCCCCGGCCGATCAGAGACTCGGTGTAGAGCTTGCGCACCGAGCGCTTCTTGTCGATCAGGTCGTACATCAGCGGCTGGGTGAAGGCCGGGTTGTCCGACTCGTTGTGCCCGCGGCGGCGGTAGCAGATGAGGTCGATCACCACGTCCTTGTTGAACGCCTGGCGGAACTCGAAGGCCAGCCGCGCGTCGCGCACGGCCGCCTCCGGGTCGTCGCCGTTCACGTGGAAGATCGGGGCCTCGATCATGCGGGCCACGTCCGTCGCGTACATGGAGGAACGCGAGGACTCGGGGGCGGCGGTGAAGCCGACCTGGTTGTTGATGACGATGTGGACCGTGCCGCCCGTGCGGTAGCCGCGCAGCTGCGACATGTTCAGGGTCTCGGCCACCACGCCCTGGCCCGCGAAGGCCGCGTCGCCGTGGATCGCCACCGGCAGGACGGTGAAGTCCGTGCCGCCCTTGTTGATGATGTCCTGCTTGGCGCGGGAGATGCCCTCGATGACCGGGTCGACCGTCTCCAGGTGGGACGGGTTGGCGGCGAGGGAGACCTTGATCTGCTCGCCGTCCAGGCCCGTGAAGGTGCCCTCGGCCCCCAGGTGGTACTTCACGTCGCCGGAGCCGTGCATCGACTTCGGGTCGAGGTTGCCCTCGAACTCGCGGAAGATCTGGGCGTAGGACTTGCCGACGATGTTGGCGAGGACGTTCAGCCGGCCGCGGTGGGCCATGCCGATGACGACCTCGTCCAGGCGGGACTCGGCCGCGCTGTCGATCACCGCGTCGAGCAGCGGGATGACCGACTCGCCGCCCTCCAGGGAGAAGCGCTTCTGGCCGACGTACTTGGTCTGCAGGAAGGTCTCGAAGGCCTCCGCCGCGTTCAGCCGGCGCAGGATGCGCAGCTGCTCCTCGCGGTCCGGCTTGGAGTGCGGGCGCTCCACGCGGTCCTGGATCCACTTGCGCTGCTTGGGGTCCTGGATGTGCATGTACTCGATGCCGGTGGTGCGGCAGTACGAGTCGCGCAGCACGCCGAGGATGTCGCGCAGCTTCATCATCGACTTGCCGGCGAAGCCGCCGACGGCGAACTCGCGCTCCAGGTCCCACAGGGTGAGGCCGTGCTCGACGATGTCCAGGTCGGGGTGCTTGCGCTGGCGGTACTCCAGCGGGTCGGTGTCGGCCATGACGTGGCCGCGGACCCGGTAGGAGTGGATCAGCTCGAAGACGCGGGCGGCCTTGGTGACGTCGTCGTCGTGAGAGGCGTCGATGTCCTTGAGCCAGCGGACCGGCTCGTAGGGGATGCGCAGGGCCTGGAAGATCTCGTCGAAGAAGCGGTTCTCGCCGAGGAGGAGGTTCGCGACGGTGCGCAGGAACTCGCCGGAGGCGGCGCCCTGGATCACCCGGTGGTCGTAGGTCGACGTGAGCGTCATGACCTTGGAGATGCCGAGCTTGTTCAGGGTGTCCTGGGAGGTGCCCTGGAACTCCGCCGGGTAGTCCATCGAGCCGACGCCCAGGATCACCGACTGGCCGGGCATCAGCCGCGGCACCGAGTGGACCGTGCCGAGGCCGCCGGGGTTGGTGAGGGAGACCGTCACGCCGGTGAAGTCGTCCATCGTCAGCTTGCCGTCGCGGGCGCGGCGGACGATGTCCTCGTAGGCCTGCCAGAACTCGAAGAAGTTGAGCGTCTCGGCCTTCTTGATCGCCGCGACGACGAGCTGGCGGTCACCGTTCGGCTTCACCAGGTCGATGGCGAGGCCGAGGTTGACGTGCTCCGGCTTGACCAGGGTCGGCTTGCCGTCCTTCTCCGCGAACGACCAGTTCATCGACGGCATGGCCTTGATGGCCTGGACCATCGCGTAGCCGATCAGGTGCGTGAAGGAGATCTTCCCGCCCCGGGCGCGCTTGAGGTGGTTGTTGATGACGATGCGGTTGTCGAAGAGCAGCTTCACCGGCACCGCGCGCACGGACGTGGCCGTGGGCAGCTCCAGCGAGGCGTTCATGTTCTTCACGACGGCGGCGGAGGGGCCGCGCAGGGTCACCAGCTCGGGACCCACGGGCGCCTGGGCCACGGGCTCGTCCTTCTTGGGCTTGGCAGGGGCCGCGGCGGGCTTCGCGGCGGCCGGGGCGGCAGCGGCGGGGGCCGGAGCGGCGGCGGGCTTCGCGGCGGGGGCCGGAGCGGCCGGGGCCGGGGCAGCCGCGACCGGGGCGGCCGGCGCCGGAGCGGCGGGAGCCGCCGGGGTCTGCGTGGTGGTCTCTGCGGCCCCCGCGGCCGCAGCACCGGCCGCAGCCGGGGAGGCAGCGGCTCCCGGCTTGTAGTCGGCGAAGAAGTCCCACCAGGCACGGTCTACCGAATTCGGGTCCTGGAGGTACTGCTGATAGATCTCGTCGACGAGCCACTCGTTCGGACCGAACGCAGCCGCGGGGTTCTTCCCGGCTTGGTCATCGGTCGAGACACTCGAGTTACTGGGGGACTGTGGCGACACGGCGGCAACCGCCCTCTTCCGCTTCACAAGGTTATGGACAGCGGAAATAAAGGCTACGCCTCCCTGGGCGTGAAGGTCAGGTCGGGCCGGTTCTTCGTCGCGTAAGTCACATCGGAGGGCGTGTTTCAGGGTGGGGAATGGCGGGAAACAAGCGTGGTTCCGCTGTGAGAGGGGTACAACGATCCGGACCCGGCGCGGAGGCTGCGCGGGCCTGTGCCTGATCGCACGTGTCCGTCAGCCGGCCCATCCGTGGATCTTGTCGTTCCGCTTCGAACTGTACGTCAGCTCAGGAGAGATGACTCTCCCGGAAGGGTGACCTGGATCCGGCAGCCCCGCGCGGATTCGGCCACCCTGATCCGGCCCCCGTGCAGATCCACCGCCCAGCGCGCGATCGCCAGCCCCAGGCCCGTGCCGCCGTCGCTGCCCGGCCCGTGCGGCCGGCTCACGGTGCCGCGGTTGAAGCGCTCGAAGACCCGGTGCCACTCCGTCTGCGGGATGCCGGGACCCTCGTCCAGCACCTCCAGCTCCAGGGAGTCCGGGGTGGACCCGCGCCGGGCCCGCACCGTCACCCGGCCGTGCGGGGGACTGTGCTTGACCGCGTTGTCGATCAGGTTGGCGACGACCTGGTGGATGCGCTCCGGGTCCGCGTCCGCGGTCAGCTCCGGCGGGGAGACGTCGAGGTGCAGATGGACGTCGGTGCGGGTGTGGCTGCCGGAGCCCGAGGCGATGTCGGCCCGGGCGGAGGCCACCATCTGGGCCTCCTTGAGGACACCCGAGAGGTACGGCCACACCTCGAAGCGGCGCTTCTTCAGCGGGACGACGCCGTTGTCCAGGCGGGAGAGGTCCAGCAGGTTCTCCACCAGGCGCCCGAGCCGCTCGGTCTGCTTCAGGGCGGTGCGCATGGTCTCGGGGTCGGCCTCCGTGACGCCGTCCACGATGTTCTCCAGCACCGCGCGCAGCCCGGCGATGGGGGTGCGCAGCTCGTGCGAGACGTTCGCCACCAGCTCCTTGCGCTGGAGGTCCTGGGCCTCCAGCTCGTCGGCCATCAGATTGATCGTGTGGGCGAGGTCGCCCAGCTCGTCCCGGCGGTGGTCACGGACCCGGCGGGTGTAGTCGCCGTGCGATATCGACCGGGCCACCGCGTTCATCTCGTCCAGCGGCGCCGTGAGCGAGTGCGCCACGAACTGCGTGATCAGCAGGGTGGCGATCATCGAGAAGACCGTGATGAAGCGCAGCTCGGTCGCGGTGCGCACCGCGATCAGCAGCAGACCCGTGGTGATCAGCACCGAGATGACGACCAGCGCCCCCAGCTTGGTCTTGATCGAGAACGGGCGTACGCCGCCCCAGGGCTCCCCGGGGCTCCTCCGTGCGGCCGGCCCGTCGCTCATGGCGTCGGGGTCTCCAGGGCGTAGCCCACTCCGTGCACGGTGCGGATGCGCTCCGCGCCGATCTTGCGCCGCAGGGCCTTGATGTGGCTGTCCACGGTGCGGGTGCCGGAGGCGTCCGCCCAGTCCCACACCTCCGCGAGGAGCTGCTCCCGGGAGAGCACCGCGCGCGGCGTGTTGGCCAGGCAGACCAGCAGATCGAACTCGGTGGGGGTGAGGTGCACGTCCTCGTTGCGCACCCGCACCCGGCGCTGGGCGTGGTCGATCTCCAGTTCGCCCAGGCGCAGGATGCCGCTGCGGGGTGTGGCGGCGGCCAGCGCGGCCCGCTCCATCCGCCGCAGCAGCACATGCACCCGTGCCGCCAGCTCACGCATCGAGAACGGTTTGGTCATGTAGTCGTCCGCGCCGACGCCGAGCCCGACCAGCATGTCCGTCTCGTCGTCGCGCGCGGTGAGCATCAGCACCGGCACCGGGCGCTGCGCCTGCACGCGGCGGCAGACCTCCAGGCCGTCGAAGCCCGGCAGCATGATGTCGAGAATCAGCAGGTCCGGCTGCCATGCCTCGGCCGTGTCGACCGCCGCCGGACCGTCACCGGCCGTTTGCACGAGGAAGCCCTCCGCGCGCAGCCGGGCGGCGATGGCGTCGACGATCGTTGGGTCGTCCTCGACCACCAGAACCCGGCGCTGCGCACCCGGAGTCGCCGTCGCGCCGTTGTGCGAGGTGTGTGTCTGCTCCATCGCCCGCCCCTGAGTTGCTTTCTGGAATCCGTGGGGTGATCCCATGACTGCGATTGACGCTTGAATGATCGCGTCAGGGAAGCAGGGTACGGGGAGTTACCGCCGGTCGGCTATCCAGGCCGGACAGCCAGGTGCACGACGTCGGGAACGCCCCGGGCAACGGGGACCTCTTCGGTACGCACCTGCTGGAACCCGGCATTCCAGAGGGTTCCTTCGAAATCCGCAGAGGGCTGGGCGGACCACACCGCCAGCACCCCGCCCGGCCTCAACACCCGTGCGCAGCTTGCCAGTCCGGCCGCCGAGTACAGGCTGTCGTTGTCGTCCGTGACCGTCCAGCCGGGCCCGTTGTCGATGTCGAGACACAGTGCGTCGTACGTGGCGGATGTCTCACGCAGATGGGCGACCAGGTCGGCCTCCAGGACGCGGGTGCGCGGGTCGGCGAGCGCGTCCGCGGACAGCGCGGCCAGGGGGCCGTCGAGGTGCCAGTCGATGATGGCGCGCTCCCGTTCGACGACGGTGATGTCTCCCCAGCGGGGGTCCGCGGCCGCGTGTGCGAGCGAGAATCCGACGCCGAGTCCGCCGATCAGCACGCTCGGCTCCGGCCGCCCGCCGAGGGCCCCGCGGGCGGCGTCCACGAGCAGCCGCTCCGAGCGCCCGTCGGAGGTGTCCATGAGGAAACAGCCGTTGGCGATGATCTGGAGCAGCTCGCCGTGGCGGCGGAGCACGACCTCGCCGTGCGGGCCCTCGCGGCGGTCCAGAACGTCGGGGGTCTCGTAGATGTCGTACGGATGAGGCATGGGTCACATTGTGGTGACGCGGGATGCCGGGGACCAGGGATTTTCCGATGCCTGTACAGATATGCGCTTATGTTCGGATATGCACCCCGGACGCGGAACGCACCTGAGAAGTTGCTTTGAATCAGGCCCGGCCGTGGCGTCGGTCATAGACAGCGGGTCCGGGCGGCGCGAAGGGTGGGGCGTGACGGAAGGAGCCCCCGCTTTGGAACGCACGGTCTCGGCGGCTGACGCCATGGTCACGGCCCCCGGGACGGCCACGTCTCTGCTCGACGACATGCCGCGCCAGCGCGCGGCACCGCTTCCCGCCGCACCGGCCGCGCCACCGGTCCCGGTCCCCGCGGCACGCCCCGGGGCGCGCGTGCTGGGCCTCCTGCCGACCCCCGCGGACACGCCGTTCACCTTCGGGTACGCGGCCGTCCTCGTCGTGACGTCCCTGTTCGCCGCGTGCGCCGACCCCTCACTGGTGCACGCCCTGTACCAGGGGTCCAGCACCGACGTCGCCCATCTGGTGCGCAGCCCGGTGCTGGTGCTGGTGGCCAGCGCGCTGTGGATCGCGGGCGGCCTGACCTCGTCGTACGCGCTCGTCTTCCTGCTCGTGCTGCCGGCGCTGGAGCGGCGGATAGGCGGCCGGCGCGCCGCCGTCGTCTTCCTGCTCGGGCATGTGCTCGCGACCCTGGCCACCGAGCTCCCGGTCGGCCTGGCGGTGCTGGCCGGTCATCTGCCCGACAGTTCGCTGCACCGCCTCGACTACGGCATCAGCTTCGGCGTCGCGGCGAGCCTCGGCGCGCTGGCGGGGCTGCTGCCGCCGTGGCCGCGCTGGACGGTGCTCACCGTGTTCGGCGGGATACTGCTCGCCGATCTGGTCCGGTTCACGGACCCGCTGAGCGACTGGGGCCATCTGCTGTCCCTGGCGATCGGCATCGGGACCTGGCCGTTCGTCCGGCAGTGGCGGCGGACGGGCCGTCAGGGTGCCCGCGCCCACGGCTGACCCCGTCGTGTGGGCGGCCGCGCCCGGCCGCCCTTCTCACGCCGTGCCCGTCGCCCTCGGGCGGACGCGTCCGGGCTCCCCTTCCCGGCCCCGCGGCCGGAAGGGGCAGGCCTCACGCCCGGAAGGTGCAGGTCCCACGCCCGGAAGGCACAGGCCCCACGCCTGGAAGGTGCAGGTCCCACGCCCGGAAGGCACAGGCCCCACGCCTGGAAGGTGCAGGTCACGCACCCCGAAGATGCAGGTCATCACGTGATCGCTCAGAGCGAACACAGCGCGGGGAACAATTGGATCGCGCTGAGCATTGAGTCGGCATAGCTCAACTTGACTGCCGAAGGGGAGATAATGGCTTCGACGCCCACATCGCTCACCCTGCCTGTACTGCCGCTCGATGGCGAGGTCGTGCTGCCCGGCATGGTGGTTCCTCTGGACCTGAACGACTCCGACGTGCGCGCCGCGGTGGAAGCCGCGCAGGCCGCCGCCCGGTCGGAACCCGGGAAGCCCAGGGTCCTGCTCGTGCCCCGCATCGACGGCACGTACGCCACCACCGGTGTGCTCGGCACGGTCGAGCAGGTCGGCCGGCTGGCCGACGGTGACCCGGGTGCCCTGATCCGCGGCCGGAGCCGCGTGCGGATCGGCGCCGGGACCACCGGCCCGGGTGCGGCACTGTGGGTCGAGGGCACGAGGATCGACGAGAACGTGCCGGACCCGCTGCCCGGGCACATCACCGAACTCGTCAAGGAATACAAGGCGCTCGCCACCAGCTGGCTGAAGAAGCGCGGCGCCTGGCAGGTCGTGGACCGTGTCCAGGCCATCGAGGACGTCTCCGCGCTCGCCGACAACTCGGGTTACTCACCCTTCCTGACCACCGAACAGAAGGTGGAGCTGCTGGAGACGGCCGACCCGGTCGCCCGGCTGAAGCTCGCCACCCAGCAGCTGCGCGACCACCTCGCGGAGCAGGACGTGGCCGAGACCATCGCCAAGGACGTCCAGGAGGGTGTCGACAAGCAGCAGCGCGAGTTCCTGCTGCGCCGTCAGCTCGAAGCCGTCCGCAAGGAACTGCGCGACCTGAACGGCGACACCAAGGAGGGTGAGGAGTCCGACGACTACCGCGCCCGGGTGGAGGCCGCCGACCTGCCGGAGAAGGTCCGTGAGGCCGCGCTCAAGGAGGTCGAGAAGCTGGAGCGGTCCAGCGATCAGTCCCCCGAGGGCTCCTGGATCCGCACCTGGCTCGACACCCTGCTCGAACTGCCGTGGAACGAGCGCACCGAGGACGCGTACGACATCCGCGGCGCCAAGGCCGTCCTGGACGCCGAGCACGCGGGCCTTCAGGACGTGAAGGAGCGGATCACCGAGTACCTGGCGGTGCGCAAGCGCCGCGCCGACCGGGGCCTCGGTGTCGTCGGCGGGCGGCGCGGAGGCGCCGTGCTGGCGCTCGTCGGCCCGCCCGGTGTGGGCAAGACCAGCCTCGGCGAGTCCGTGGCGCACGCCATGGGACGCAAGTTCGTCCGGGTCGCGCTGGGCGGCGTGCGGGACGAGGCCGAGATCCGCGGCCACCGGCGTACGTACGTCGGTGCCCTGCCCGGCCGGATCGTCCGCGCCATCAAGGAGGCCGGTTCGATGAACCCGGTCGTCCTGCTCGACGAGATCGACAAGGTGGGCTCGGACTTCCGGGGCGACCCGTCGGCCGCTCTGCTGGAGGTCCTGGACCCGGCGCAGAACCACACCTTCCGGGACCACTACCTGGAGGTCGAACTCGACCTGTCGGACGTGGTGTTCCTCGCGACGGCGAACGTCCTGGAGGCCATCCCCGAGGCGCTGGCCGACCGTATGGACATCGTCCGCCTGGACGGCTACACCGAGGACGAGAAGGTCGTCATCGCCCGTGACCACCTGCTTCCGCGTCAGCTGGAGCGGGCGGGCCTGGCCAAGGACGAGATCACGATCGACGAGGGCGCGTTGCGCAAGCTCGCCGGGGAGTACACCCGTGAGGCGGGCGTACGCAACCTGGAGCGGGCGATCGCCCGGCTGCTCCGCAAGGTCACCGCACAGCACGAACTGGGCGAGAGGGAAATGCCCTTCACCGTCCGGGACGAGGACCTGCGCGCGCTGATCGGACGTCCGCACCACGTGCCCGAGTCCGCCCAGGACCCGGCCGAGCGGCGGACGGCGGTCCCGGGTGTGGCGACCGGTCTCGCGGTCACCGGCGCGGGCGGTGACGTCCTCTACGTGGAGGCGTCGCTGGCCGACCCGGAGACGGGCGGGGCGGGCCTGTCCCTCACCGGTCAGCTCGGCGACGTGATGAAGGAGTCCGCGCAGATCGCGCTGAGCTTCCTCCGCTCCCACGGCGCCGAACTGGAGCTGCCCGTCGGGGATCTGAAGGACCGGGGTGTGCACATCCACTTCCCGGCCGGCGCGGTCCCGAAGGACGGCCCGAGCGCGGGCATCACGATGACGACCGCGCTGGCCTCGCTCCTGTCGGGCCGAGTGGTCCGCACGGACGTGGCGATGACGGGTGAGGTCTCGCTGACCGGCCGCGTGCTGCCCATCGGCGGGCTGAAGCAGAAGCTGCTCGCCGCACAGCGGGCGGGGGTGACGACCGTCATCATCCCCAAGCGCAACGAGGCCGACCTGGACGATGTCCCGGCCGAGGTGCTGGACAAGCTGGACGTCCACGCCGTCACGGACGTCCGTCAGGTCCTGGAGCTGGCGCTCGCACCGGCCACCAGTGGCGCGACGCCGGAGGTTCCGGTGGCGGCGTGACGGACGCCATCGGATGACTGAGGGCCCGGGTTCCGTGAGGGAGACCCGGGCCTTCGCCCTGCGGTCGGCGCGCGTACCGCGGTACGCGCGCCGAC
>NZ_JBSFXK010000041.1:0-69699 GCF_053595355.1 Streptomyces sp. NPDC002513
TTCGGCGGGCATGGTGTGCCAGCCGAGGGTGGCCTGGATCTCGGTGCGCAGGGCGTGGTCGAGTTCGCGCAGGGGTCCTTCCTCGGCGGTGCCGACGGGGAGGACGGTGATGTCGTCGGGGGTGGGGGTGTCGGGGTGGAGTCCGGTGGTTGCCGGGTTGGTGGGCAGGTGGTATTGCCGTTCGCGGCGGCGGGTGGTGAAGCCGGCGCGCTGCCAGTGGGCGGTGAGGTCGGTGTCGGTCTCGTCGACCATGGTGTGCAGGGGGCGGGGCAGTTCGGCCAGCATGGCGGTAGCGAGCTGGTCGAAGGCCTCGGGGTGCCAGGTGTCGATGCTGATGAAGAGGCGTCCGTCGAGCCTGCGCCAGGTTTCGCCGCGACCGACCGGTCGGTCGTCCTGGAGGGCCTGCCAGTGTCCCGGCGCGGCCCGCTCGAGCACCGTCGCGTGATCGCTCGTACCGGGCGTGGACTGCAGTGAATTCATAGGGCTTACCTTTCGGGAATTCCTTGTCGAGGCGCTCCCGGCGAACTGTCGGCAGGGCCGGCTGCCCGGTTCGCTGCCATGGCCGAGAAGACGGGCAGCAGAGCCAGACCCACCACGTCGTGCAGGACGCCGGCCGTGGTGATCAGTTGCCTTATTTCTCGGTGCAGGAGCTGTGAGTCCAGCAACATGAGTTGTGCGCCGCGGGTGGCATCGCTGAGGTCTTCCGAAGTCATGGAGATCCTGCCCGTCGGGTCGCCTCACCGGTGACGGCGAGGGTTCTCGAACGGTAATACGGCACACTTCCCCGGACATCCCCTGAGTTGGTAGTTCACGGCTTCGCCCGATCACGCTGTCAGGCCGGGGGATAGTGGCGCCCCGCCCCGGATTCTTACGGTGAGCCGATAGCGAATTGGCGTGCGGTGCGAGGGAGAGGGCATGCGCTCGAGAATGTTCAAGGCCGTGCGGGACCGTAACGCGCGTCTGTATCTGGGCGGGGTGATCGTCTCGGGCTTCGGCGACGCGGCCATGCTGCTGGCCGCCGGAATCTGGGTGAAGACGCTCACCGGGTCGAACAGCCTCGCCGCACTCGTCGCCTTCTGCATGTGGCTGCCCACGCTGGCAGGACCCGCGATCGGCACACTGGCGGACCGGGTGCGCCGCCGCCCGCTGCTGATCGCCACCAACCTGGCCCTGTCCGCCGTGATGACCGTACTGCTCACTGTGCGCTCGCAGGGCGAAGTGTGGCTGCTCTTCCCTGTGCTGGCCCTGATCGGGGTGGGCATGGTCCTCACGAACGCGGCCGAGACCGCCCTGATGGCCGCCGCTGTGCCGGCTGAGCTGCGCGGTGAGTTCAACGGCCTGGTGCGCACCGCCATCGAATCCATGAAGCTCGTCGCACCGCTCGCAGGTGCAGGCCTGTTCACGCTGTTCGGCGGGCCGACGGTGGCATTGGTGGACGCGGTCACCTTCATCCTGGCCGCTGTCGCCTTCAAGCTGATCCGGGTACGGGAGGCCGCGCCCAGGGCCCGGGCGCGGGGGCCATGGACCGCCGAGACCGCCGAGGGCATCCGCTATCTGTGGCGTCACCCCGTGCTGCGCCCGCTGGTCGTCGCCGCCGGAACGGTCATGGTGCTGGCGGGCCTGAGTACCACGGCCACCTTCGCGATGCTCGACAGCGGTCTGCACCGCTCCGCGGCCTTCGCCGGTGTGCTGACCACGGTCCAGGGGCTCGGATCGATGGTCGGTGGCGTGGGGACGGGTGTGCTGATGCGGCGGATGCCGGCGCGCGCCGTCTCGGCGGCCGGACTCGCCCTGTTCGCCGTCGGCGTGCTGGCGCGGGCGACCCCCTGGCTCCCCGTCGTGCTGGGCGGCACCTTCGCACTGGGCGTGGGCGTGCCCTGGCCGGTCGTCATGGCGATGACGGCCGTCCAGAAGGAGACTCCGACGGAGCTGCTCGGCCGGGTCGCGGCGACGGCGAGCACCTTGATGTACGCGCCCACCGGGCTCGCCCTGCTGCTGGGCACCGGAATGGTGGCCGGCTTCGACTACCGCGTACAGACCGTCGTGGCCGGTATCTGTGGCCTGGCCGTGGCGGCGGCACTCGCCCTGACCGGCCGCAGCACGCCGAGGGCCGTGGCACCGACCGGCGCGCAGCCCGTACCCGCGACGGCCGCGGAGTGAGGCGACCGCTGCGGCCGGAAGTCAACGGCTTTGGTGCGACGGCCAGTTCAGCAAGATTCCTACTGACGAGACAAACGAACTCTGGTAACGTCAGCAGCGCCGTGACAACGACCGAGGAGGTGGGACCCGTGAACGCGACATCAGTGTGGGTGCTCCCCCTTCCCGTTACGGTCGGGCGATTGACGTAGGTATCGCCGGGAGCGCTTCGACACCAGGCACTCCCGAAGGGCAATACCTATGAACACTCTGCATTTCACTTCCCAGTCTGCGTCGAACGGCGTGGTCGAGCGTGACTTCTCAGTGGGCGACATCCCCGGTGTCCTCTGGTCACCGGCTTCCGGCGCCGATCGAGCCCCCCTGGTCCTGCTGGGCCACGGTGGCGGCAACCACAAGAAGCACCCGGCGATGTCCGGCCGGGCCGGCCTCCTCGTGAACGGCTGCGGCTTCCATGTCGCCGTCATCGACGCGCCCGGCCACGGCGACCGGCCGCTCACGGCGTACGACGAGCAGGAGATCGACGCCATGCAGCGGGCGATGGCGACGGGCGAGCCCGTCGGCCCGATCGTCGTCCGTTACAACGACCACCTGGCACAGCTCGCCGTGCCCGAGTGGCAAGCGACCCTGGATGCCCTCCAGAACCTCCCGGAGATCGGCGCGGAAGGGCCGGTCGGCTACTTCGGCCTCAATATGGGCACCGCGATCGGGGTGCCGCTGGTGGCGGTCGAACCCAGGATCACCGCCGCGGTCTTCGGCCAGCACTGGCCCGATTCCCTCGCCGAGAAGGCGAAGCGGATCACCATCCCGATCGAGTACGACATGCAATGGGACGACGAGCACATCCCGCGCCAATCCGCGCTCGCGCTGTTCGACGCCTTCGCCTCGAAGGAGAAGACGCTGCACGCGAACGCGGGTGCACACAAGGAGGTGCCCAGGTTCGAGGCCTACAGCGCGGTCCGGTTCTTCGCCCGGCATCTCGTCGGACCGCGCACCACATCGGCCTGACACGGTGAAACCGGTGCCCGGCCTGCGGGCAGGGCACCGGCATCGCGGCCCCGGCGGTCAGAGCGGGATGTTCCCGTGTCGTCGGGGCAGCGCGTCCACGCGCTTGTCGGCGAGGATCCGCAGGGCGTGCCCGACGCGTCGGCGGGTGTGCGAAGGCGGGATCACCGCGTCGATGTACCCGCGCTCGGCGTCGGCGTAAGGCGTCGCCTCGTACTTCTGCTCCAACTGGGCGCGCCGGGCCAGCAGCTCGGCGCCGTCCAGGCCCGCCAGTTCCTTGCGGTGGAGCACGCTGACCGCACCCGGCGCGCCCATCACCTCGATCTCCGCCGTGGGCCAGGCCAGGTTGATGTCGGCGCCGAGGTGCTTGGAGCCCATGGCGGCATACGCACCGCCGTAGGCCTTGCGCACGATGACCGTGATCTTCGGGACCATCGCTTCCGCGTACGCGTAGACCAGCTTGGCGCCGTGCCGGATGATGCCCTCCCACTCCTGGTCCGTGCCGGGCAGGAAGCCGGGCACGTCCACCAGGGACAGCACCGGCACATTGAAGGAGTCGCAGATACGGATGAACCGTGCGGCCTTCGTGGAGGCGTCGATGTCCAGGCAGCCGGCGAGGTGCAGGGGCTGATTGGCGACGACTCCGACGCTGCGGCCGTCCACGTGGCCGAACCCGACGATGATGTTCGGTGCGAACAGGGCGTGGACCTCGAGGAATTCGCCGTCGTCGAGTACGCGGCTGATCACCTCGTACATGTCGTACGCCTGGTTGGTCGAGTCGGGGATGATCCGCTCGAGCTCCCGGTCGGTCGGCGTGAGCCCATCGGGCCCCACCCCCGCCGGCGGGCTCGGCGGGGGATACGACTTCGGCTCGGACAGGTTGTTGCTCGGCAGATGGTCCAGCAGGCCCCTGACGTAGTCGAACGCGTCCTCCTCGTCCGAAGCCAGATAGTGCGCCACACCCGAGCGCGAGTTGTGCAGGTTCCCGCCGCCGAGTTCCTCCAGGCTGACCTGTTCGCCGGTGACGGTCTTGATGACGTCCGGCCCGGTGATGAACATGTTGCTGGTCTTGTCGACCATGACGATGAAGTCGGTCAGCGCGGGCGAGTACACGCCGCCGCCGGCACACGGGCCCATGATCAGCGAGATTTGCGGCACCACGCCGGAGCAGCGGACATTGCGGAAGAAGATTCCCCCGTACAGCGCCAGGGTGTCGACGCTCTCCTGGATGCGGGCACCGCCACCGTCGTTGATGCCCACGATCGGGCAGCCGATCTTGGCGGCGAGCTCCATCAGCTTGGTGATCTTGGCGCCGTGCGCCTCGCCGAGCGCTCCGCCGAACACGGTGGCGTCCTGGCTGAAGACGGCGACCGTACGCTCGTTGATCGTGCCGGTGCCCACGACGACCCCGTCGCCGTAGGGCCGGCGGGCCGCCATCACGGGGTCGGCGCACCGGTGCCGCACCAGCGCGTCGAGTTCCTCGAAAGAGCCGGGGTCGAGCAGCGCGTCGATGCGTTCACGCGCGGTCATCCGGCCGTTCGCGTGCTGCCGAGCGACCGCGGCCGCGCTTCCCGGCTGCACGGCGCTCTCCATGCGGTGGTGGAGGTCCGCCAGTTTCTCTGCCGCCGTGGGCGGGCCCGTCAACTCCTCGGCGACGTCGACGAGGAGCGCCTCGGTTTCGCTGGCAATGGTCATAGGTGGCGGGGCACGGCGCGAGCGGTCGCCCCTTCTCCCCTTTCAAGTCCGTGGCGGATGGCTCGGCTTCGGGCGGTCACGCACGCACGTCCTGCAGCGGTCGCCGGGTGCCGTCGGCGACGCATGCGGCCGCCTGTACGCGCAGAGCCCGCCGGTCCACCTTCCCGGCGGGGCCGAGGGGAAGGACCGGCAGCACCAGCAGCCGCTCCGGGAACTTGCGCGGCTCCATCCCGGCAGCGGCGAGATGGCCGGTCAGATCGGTCAGCGTCAGCCGCGCCGAGGTGGCCACACAGGCACACATACGCTCGCCGTACTGCGGGTCGGGTACCGGCACACAGGCCACATCGCGTATGGCGGGGTGGGTGATCAGCACCGATTCCACCTCTGCCGGGCTGATGTTGAGGCCTCCCCGGATGACCACGTCCTTGCACCGGCCGACGAGCGCGAGACGGCCCTGCTCGTCGAACACGCCCAGGTCTCCGGTGCGGGTCCAGCCGTCGGTGGTGCGCAACGTGCGATCCAGTTCAGGGGAGTTGAAGTAGCACATCGGCGACATCGGGCCCCGGGAGACCAGCTCGCCGGTCGTGCCGGGCGGCACGGGGACTCCGTCCTGGTCCACCGCCCGGATGTCCACCACCGCGGGGTTGGGGCGGCCGATGGTGCCGTCGAAGCCCGCGAGGCCGTTGTGGCAGCCGACGCCGTCGGCCGAGCCGTAGATCGGCACCACCGCGCAGTCCATGGTCGCGGCGGCGCGACGTGCGGTGTCCGGGTCCAGCGCGGCGCCCCCGATCACGACGGCGCGCAGGCTGCCGAGGTCGGTGTCATGGATGGCCGGCTCGTCCAGCAGCATGCGCAGCATCGTGGGTACGCCGAACAGATGGGTGACCCGGGCCGCCTCGACCATGGCGAGCGTGCCGGCGGCGTCGAAGGCGGGCCGCACGACGAGGGTCGCGCCGAAGGCCGCGAGGGTGACCGGGGTGCCGCTGGAGCCGAAGGCCGAACCCAGCGGCATGAGGAAGAAGTTGCGCATGGTGCCGGGATCGTCGTGCAGGGATCCCATCAGGGCGCCGCGGCCACCGGACAGGGCGTTGTGCGAGTACAGCACCATCTTCGGTTCAGCCTCGGACCCGGAGGTGACCAGCACGCGTACCGGTAGGTCGGGATCGACCGCGCGGTATACGAATGCGCCGGCATCGCAGGCGAGCAGCGTCTCGATCGGGACGCACCCCGCCACCTCGCCGCCGGCGGCGATGACGGCACGCAGGCCCGGCAGGGTGGCCATGTGCTCGCTGATGCGGGCCGCGCAGGGATGCCCGTGGTGTTCGGCGACCGTGATGACGGCGATGGCCCCGGACCGGCGCAGCAGATTCTCCGCCTCGCGTTCGCCGCGTCCCACCGGGAAGGGCAGCACGATGGCACCGAGGGCGGTCACGGCGAGTTCGGCCGCGCAGGCCAGCCGGCCGTTGGGCAGTTGCACCGCCACCACTTCGCCCTCGCCGATCCCCAGGCGGGTGAGGCCGGAGGCCAGCCGCCGGGTCATGTCGTCGAGTTCGTCGTAGCCGACGACGCCGTCGGCGTCGATCACGGCGGGTGCGGTGGGATCGCGCTCGACGTGGCTGAGGAACTGGGAGTACAGGTCTCGGTCCGGGTAGAGGCCCGCGGCGGCCCAGGCGCGGCGCTGCCGTGCGGGGATGTGGTCGATGTGCCGGACGGGGGTTCGGTTCACGGGATCTCCAAAGGTGTCGCTCGACGCGTCCGGGCGGTCGTCGCCGCGTGCGGACGGCGTCCTCGTCCTCAACTTCCGGCGAGGACCGAGGGCGCTTCCGCCGGCGTACGGGAGTTCTCCAGGCCCAGCGCCGCGTGGGCACGGGCTCGCAGCCAGGCACGGTCGGGTTTGCCGGTGCCGGTCACCGGTATGTACGAGCACGGGTCGATCACGGACGGCACATGGTTGTCCGAGAGCGCCTCGGACACGTGGGTGCGCAATGCCTCCGGGTCGACGGCGGTGCCGGGCAGGGCGACGACGGCGGCGTAGATCTGCTCCACCCGGTCGGCAGTCTCCACGCCGCAGACCGCGGCCTGGGCCACGCCGGGACCCTCGTTGAGGACGCGCTCGACGTCCTCCGGGTGGATTCTGATGCCCTTGACCTTCATCACGTCGGACAGCCGTCCGCTCAGGCGGAGGTAGCCGTCCTCGTCGAGGCGGCCCAGGTCGCCGGTGCGGACCCAGCCGTCCTGAATGGTCCGCGCGGTCAGTTCCGGCGCGTGCCAGTAGCCGGAAGTCAGCCACGGAGGGGCGCTCCACACCTCACCGATCCCGCCGTCGGCCACCTCGCCTCCGGTTTCGGGGTCACGGATGGCGAACCGGGCGGGAGCCAGGGGCCGGCCGACCGAGCCGCACCGGCCGATGTCCCGGTGGTCGTCCGGAAACAGCATGCTGATCACGCCGGTCTCGGTCGAGCCGTACACCTGGATGAGAATCGGGCCGAAGACGTCGAAGGCCTCGCGCAGCCGGCGGGGCGCCGCGGGGCTCCCGCCGTAGATGAGCTCGCGCAGGGTGGACAGGTCGGTGGCCGGCCGGTCGGGGTGCGCGGCCAACGCGTACACCTGTGGGGCGCCGAGCATGACCCGGGTGACGCGGTGTTCGGCGACGTCCCGGAGCACACCCTCGGCGTCGAACCCGTCACGGAGCACCACCCGGCCGCCAGTCATGAGCGTGTCGTCCGCACCGAATCCGCTGGAGTGGGTCAACGGTGCGGTGATCAGGAAGGTCGCCTCGGCACTGCGGCTCGCGGCGGACGTGATCATCTCGTTCTTGACCCCGAAACTCCAGCAGACGCCCTTGGGTTCGGCGCTCGACCCGCTGGTCAGAGTGATCACCGCGAGGTCGTCGTCGGTGAGGTCCGCGCACGCTGTGACATCGGTGCCCGAGCCGGTGGTGAGGTCGATGAGGTCCGGGTCGGCGGCGCCGAACACGGCCGCTGTCGGCGGTGCGACCAGACCGGCCAACAGGTCGCGGGCCCGCGGCACATGGGCCGGGTCGACCGCGAGCAGGTCGGCTCCCAGGCCGGAGAGGACAGCACGCTGCGACTCCAGCCCGAGCTCGTCGTCCGGGAGGGCCGCGTTGATGCCGCGGACATGCGCGGCGGTGGCGCCCACCAGGTTGGCGGCCCAGCGCAGGATCAGCGTGGCCGCGGTGTTCGGCTCGGTCAGGATGGCGACCACGGAGCCACGCGTGATGCCCCGCGCGCTCATCGCCGCGCCCGCACGGCGGGTGGCGTCGGCTGCCTCGCCGGCGGTGATGGTGACGCCCTTGCTGACCACCGCGGGAAAGTCTCGGTCGGCGTCGAACCGGGTCAGTAGCTGCTGGACATAGTGCTCATGCGTCGTGCTCATAGGCTGGTGTCTTCTTCGCTCGGGTTCGGTCAGATGCGGCGGGACAAAGGGGAGTTCAGGCGCCGGCTGCCCGGGGTCGCCGGCCGTCGATCGCCACGGGCAGCCGCTCCGGTCCGAAGAACAGCATGTCCGGCCGCCACTCGGTGTCCCCGGCCGAGCGCAGCCCCGGTACCCTGTGCAGCTCCCGGCACAGACCTTCGGCGACCAGCTTCGACAGCGCGGCTCCGAGGCAGTGGTGGATGCCCGCGCCGAAGGCGAGCGAGCCGGCTTCGGGCCGGTCGATGTCGAAGGTCTCCGGCGCGTGGAACGTGTGTGGATCGCGGTTCGCCGCGCCCAGCAGCAGTACCAGCACCGACCCCGCGGGCACCGTGCTCCCGTCCAACTCGACGTCCCGGGTCGTGTACCGACGGGTCACGTGGTATCCGCCGCAGTAGCGGAAGATCTCCGCCACGGTCCGCTCCACGGAGAAGTCACCGCTCTGTACGCGCTTCAGGGCGTCCTGGTCGGACAGGAGGGTGTGCATGGCATTGCCGAGCGTGGCGCTCAGCGCTGCGACACCCGCGCCGAGGATGGGCAGCAGCGCCATCGCCAGTTCGCTGTCGGTCAGCCGGTCCGGGGCGTCGCTCTGCTCGGTCACGTACGCGCTGATCAAATCGTCGCCGGGGTGGGCGCGCTTGGCGGCCACGAGCTGCTCGAGGTACTCGGACAGCGTCAGCGCGGCCTGGTCGGCCTGCCGTTGAACGGCCTGCCGTGTCGCCTCGTCCGCCCTCGGGTCGGGCTGCGGCATCGCTTCGAGCAGCAGCTTCCAGCAGCGCTCCTGCTCGGCCGCCGGCACGCCGAGCAGCCCGCCGAGGGCGGCCAGGCTCAGCGGCACGGAGACCAGTTCCTGGAAGTCGACGGTCTGTGACGTCGTACGGAGCAGACGGTCGAAGGCGGCCTTGGCCTGCTGCTCGACCATCGGGCCCAACTGCCGCAACTGACGGCTCGCGAAGCCGCGGGAGAGCTGGGCGCGCAGCCGGGTGTGCTCGGGCGGGTTGCGGAAGAACAAGGAGGAGAAGAACTGCTCCTGGCTGGCGGACGGTGTCCAGCCGGGCATCTTCTCCTTCATCCAGGCGGCGTCGATGACCTGGAACGTCTGCTTGTCGGTCAGCACTTGGTGGCATTCGGGCTGTCCCGTGACCAGCGTCATCCCCAGGCGCTCGCTGCGGTACACCGGGGTCAGCCGCCTCAACTGCTGGTAGTGGGCGAATGGTTCACCGTGTGTGCCGGGCGCCGTCACCAGGCGCACCAGGTCCTCGGCGTCCACCGGCACCGTCATGGTCTGTCTCCTCGTCAGTTCGGATCCTGTGCCCGGCACGCTAGGTCGGCGCCGACCGGCGGCACATCCCTCACCCGCACAGTCGGCGGGTTCAGCCGATATCGACCAGCACCTTGCCCACGGCCCCGGACTTGACCGCGTCCTGCGCCTCGCCGGTCTGCCGCAGGGGGAACCGTCGCAGCGGCAGCCCGGCCTCCTCGCCGACGCCGAGAGCTCCCGCGGCCACGGCAGCGGCGACATCGGCGACGGCGAGCTCCTTGTCGGCCGCCGGCATGGTCAGCGCCAGGACGAACCGGTAGCTCAGATTGCGCCCGATCAGCTGCGGGACCGGCAGCGTCAACTGGGCGTCCATTTCGGTCCCGTAGGCGGCGACTGTGCCGTTCGGGGCGAGGACGGCGAGGTCGGTGGCTGCGTTGGCCGCCGCCGCCACTTCGACGATCAGGTCCACCCCGCCGGGCGCGGCGGCGCGGATCTGATCGGCCGCTGTGTCCGAGCGGCGGTCGACCGTGTGCAACGCGCCCGCCGCGCGGGCCAGTCGGGCCTTCTCCACGCTGCCGACCGTCGCGATCACGGTGGCCCCGGACCAGTTCCCCAGCTGGATCGCGGCCTGCCCGACCCCACCCGCGCCACCGGCGACGAGTACGGTGCACCCGTCGAGGGCGCCGGGACCGAGCCGGTCGGGGCCGCGCCGGACGGACATCAGGCAGCGGTGCGCGGCCATCGTGCGCAGCCCGAGGCTCGCGCCGACCTCGAACGAGGCGTCCTCGGCCAGCGGGACGGCCTGGTGCGCCGGCAGCACCACATACTCCGCGGCCGTGCCGTGGGCACGCCGCCACCCCGCCTCCCAGATCCACACCCGCTCTCCGGTCCGCGACCGGTCGACGCCGGGGCCGACGGAGTCGATCACCCCGCTGCCGTCGTGGTGTGGGATGACTTCCGGGAACATCAATGCGCCGTTGACATGGCCGAACTGCCGGGATTTCCAGTCCGTCGGATTCACCCCGGATATGAGAACCCTGACCCTGACCTCTCCCGGTCCCGGCTCAGGTACCTCTCGCTCCACGAATTGAAGGACGTCGCAGCCGCCCACCGATGAATAAACAATTGCCTTCATCTCGACGACACTAACCACCGGTGGCCAGGCTGCCAACGGGGTACGGCCCCAGGCTGTCAGAGTGGGGGATGGGGGGCGGTGGACGGCTGCGCAACCATGCCGTCATGAACCCACAGGACTCTTCGAGCCATGCCCACGTACCGGTTCTCGTCGTGGGCGGCGGCATGCCCGGTCTTTCGGCCGCGCTGATGCTTCAGTTTCACGGCGTCGATTTCGTTCTCGTCGACAAGGGGGACGGCCTTTCTCCGCGGCCCAAGGCGCGCGGCGTGCACAAACGCACTACGGAGATATTCCGCCAGTTGGGCATTGAAGACAGCATGGCAGAGACGGCGGACGCCTTCATTTCGAGGAAGCAGGGCGCACTGGGTGTGCGCATCGGCGCCACCGTGATGACGTCTGAGCCGATGGAGGTCGCGCCGCGCGGCTACAAGGGTGACGAGCTCAGCCCGTCGAGGTTCCTGTTCGCTCCGCAGTCCGAAGCCGAGCAGGTACTCCTGAAGATCGCTCGTGAGCAGGGCTGCGATGTGCGCCTCGGTACCGAGCTCACCGCCTTCGCGGCGGACGCCGAAGGCGTGACCGCGACCCTCCAGGGCCCCGACGGCAGCAGCACGCTGCGGGCGGACTACCTGCTCGTCGTCGAGGCCGGCAACGGTCCGGTGCGCGACGCCTTCGGCACCGGCGGGTGGGAACTGCCCGCGTCCGAGCACTACATCAGTACGTACTTCCGTGCCGACCTCGGCGAGAAGGTCGCCGAGCTCTCCTTCAGCCAGTGCCGGCTCCTGGGCGACACCGTCCGCGGAATGATCGCGTCGACGAACTTCGACGACGAGTGGTCGCTGTACATCGAGTACGACCCCACGCGGGAAACCCTGGCGGACTATCCCGTGGAGCGGTGCGCCGACCTCATCCGCACCGCCGTCGGCGCGGGCGACTTCGACGTGGAGGTGCTGAAGCGTGAGGTCTGGGACACGGGCTCGTTCGTCGCCGACCAGTACCGGCAGGGGCGGGTCTTCATCGCGGGCGACGCGGCGCACCGCCAGCCGCCGTGGGGTGGTTACGCCCCGAACGTGGGCGTCGGCGATGTCCACAACCTCGTCTGGAAGCTGGCCGCCGTGCTGGCCGACCAGGCCGGTGACGGACTGCTGGACACTTACCGGGCGGAGCGCCGCCAGCGGGCGATCATCGCGGCGCAGCAGTCCGCGGTGATGAACGACTTCCAGGCTCGCTTCGGCGTCGAAACCCCCGAGAACGCGGCCTCGTTGGCGACTCTGATCGGCATGGAGCCGACGATGACCCGGTTCCGCTACGGCTCGTCCGAGCTCCACGTCGAGACGCTGGCCGGCCAGACCGGAACGCGTGTCCCGCACGTCTGGATCACCACCGTCGGCCGCAAGTACTCCACGCTGGACGTCTGCGGTCCCGGTTTCACCGTGCTGGCCGACGACGACATCGACGCGTGGCAGACCGCCGTGGCCGATGTCCGCACCGCGACCGGCCTGGACATCTCCTTCCTCCACGTCGATCCCACGACGACAGAGACCCCCGACGCCTGGCGCGACGAGGTCGGCCTCCCCGCCGGCGGCGCCCTGCTCGTCCGCCCCGACCAGCACGTCCTGGCCCGCTCCGACGAGGACCTGTCCCCGTCGACGCTCCTGGACATCGTCAAGCGCACGGTTGCGTAAGGAAGGAGGGCCACGCCAATGCACTTCACCGCAGAGACCTCGTCCGACGGTGTCGTTGAACGCGACTTCACCGTGGACGGGGTTCCCGGGGTGCTCTGGTCACCCGCGTCCGGCTCGGGCCCCGCGCCGCTGGTCCTGCTGGGTCACGGTGGCGGCCAGCACAAGCGATCACCGGGAGTCCTGGTCCGGGCCCGCCAGTTGGCGACCGGCCTCGGATACAGCGTCGCCGCCATCGACCTGCCCGGGCACGGTGACCGTCCGCCCACGGCGCGGGACGAACAGCAGTGGGCCGCGCTGGAGCGCGCGAAGGCCGAGGGCGAGTCGATCGCCGGGGTCGTTGTCGAGTACGGCGCCGAACTGGCGGAGCGTGCCGTGCCGGAGTGGCAGGCGACCCTGGACGCCCTCCAGGAACTGCCGGAGATCGGACGGCACCCGGTCGGCTACTCCGGCGCGATGCTGAGCACCGTGACCGGGGTGCATCTGATGGCGGTCGAGCCCCGGATCACCGCCGCCGTGTTCCGCTGCTTCTTCTGCAGCGACTCCATGCTCCAGGCGGCGGGGCGGGTCATCGCCCCGATCCAGTTGCTGCTCCAGTGGCACGACACGGACATTCCGCGCGAGGACGGCCTCGCCCTGTTCGACGCCTTCGGTTCGAAGGAGAAGACCTTGCACGCCAATGCGGGCACACATCACCAGGTGCCCCGGTTCGAGGCCGACAGCGACCTGCAGTTCTTCGCTCGGCATCTCGTTCAGGCGGTTCCTTCGCCGGCCTGACGCATCATGCGAAATCGGCCGCCCGGGCCAGCAGACCCGGGCGGCCGATTTCGCGTGGTCCGTCAGAGAAAGGGGGGTGGTGTCGGTGGCGAATCATCAATTCGGCACCGACACCACCCCCTTCACCGGGGCAGGCTCAGGCTTCGGCTCAGACCGGGGCCTTCGCCCTGTTCTGCCGTGCGACCGTGGCCAGCGCCTCGACGGTCGGCTGCTCGATGACGGACCGCGGCGAGATCGACAGACCGGCCCGCCGCGCCTTCCTGATCACCGACACGGCGAGCATGCTGTCCCCGCCGAGCTCGAAGAAGTTGCTCTCCGCAGTCACCTCGGCGCCGTCGAACAGTTCCGAGAAGAGCGCGCAGAAGAACTCCTCCTCGGCGTTGGCGGGTGCGCGGCCGGCCGGTGCGGCCTCCGTGACGGGGGCCGGCAGCGCCGCACGGTCGAGCTTTCCGCTCGGGGTCAGCGGAAAGGCACTCAGCAGCACGAACGCGGCGGGCACCATGTGCGTCGGCAGGAAGCCCGCCGCGTGCTGCCTGAGATCCCCGGCCGTGGGTGCGGTGCCCGCGGCCGGGATGACGTAGGCGACGATCCGCCGGGCGTCGGGGGTGTCCTCGCGGACCACGGCGACCACCTGGCCGACCGACGGGTGGCCGGCCAGGGCCGACTCCACCTCGCCCAGTTCGATACGGAACCCGCGGAGCTTGATCTGGTCGTCGGCGCGGCCGTGGAAGTCCAGAGCGCCGTCCGTCCGTACGGAGACCAGGTCGCCCGTGCGGTACATCCGGGACCCGTCCGCCGCGAACGGATCCGCGACGAAACGCGAAGCCGTCAGCGCCCTTTGGCCGAGGTAGCCGCGGGCCAGTCCACCGCCCGCCAGATAGAGCTCGCCTCGCACGCCGGGCGCCGTCGCCCGTAGGCGTTCGTCGAGTACGTAGCAGGTCACGCCCTTGATCGGCACGCCGATCGGCACGGTCGTGCCGCCTGTCAGCGGCTGCGTCATGGTGGCGCACACCGTCGCCTCGGTCGGGCCGTAGGCGTTGATGACGCGCGTCGCGTCGGCCCACCGCTCGACCAGCTCGCCGGTACTGGCCTCGCCCGCCAGGACAAGGCAGCGCAGGCCCGGCACCGCGGCGGGCGAAATGCTGGCCGCGGCCACCGGCGGGACGACGACATGGGTGACGCCCCGCTCGGCGATGACCTCTTCGAGCGCCGCGCCCACCAGCGTGACCGGCGGGGGAATCACCAGCGTGGCGCCGCTGCGGAAGGTCGCGGTCAGCTCGGTGATGTACGCGTCGAAGCTCGGAGAGGCGAACTGCAGTACCCGGCTCCGCCCGTCCAACGCCATCCGCTCGACCTTGGCCCCGGCCAGGTCGGCGAGCCCGCGGTGGGTGACGGCGACGCCCTTGGGGCGCCCGGTCGATCCCGATGTGTAGATGACGTACGCGAGGGCGTCGGGCCTCACCGGGACCCCGGTGAGGTCGTCATCGGCGTACATCGCCGTCTTCGCCACCACCGCGGGATCGTCCACGACGATCAGATCGGGTACGCCGGGCAGCCGCCGCCTGGTCGCTTGATCGGTGAGGACCAGCACGGGCGATGCGTCGCCGAGCATGAACTCGACCCGCTCGGGCGGGTATTCCGGGTCGACAGGAAGGAATGCCGCGCCGGTCTTGGCCGTGGCGAGGACGGCGACCACCATCTCGGCCGAGCGCGGGAAGGCCAGGGCGACGATCTTCTCCGGACCTGCCCCACGCTGTGCCAGCAGCCTCGCCAGCCGGTTCGCCCGCCGGTTGACTTCGTCGTAGGAGAGTGCGGCGCCGGCCACGTTCAGTGCTTCGCCCTCGGCGCCGGCTGCGAGCCGCTGCTCAAACAGCCGCGCCAGGGTGGCAACCGGCTGATCGGACACATCCAGCTTCATTGCTTCGTTGACCTCCGGTCATCGCTCGCTTCTTCAGGCCGTCGCGTCGGTGCCGACGTACACGACCTGTCCAGTGACCGCTTCCGCACCCAGCAGCGCGGCTGCCGCATCGGCGACAGCCTGCGCGTAATGGGTGTCTGCATCCTGGAGTTCGTCATCCCGAAGGTCGCCCGACGCATGACCCGAACCGATGCCGGCCTGCGGCCTTCTCGGCGCGATCAGGTTGGCGGTGACGCCGAATGCTTCCAACTCCAGTGCGATCGTCTTCGTGAAACCTTCCAGTCCGGCCCGCAGTGTCGCGGGTTCCGATCCACCGGCGGGCGGGGGCGCAAGGGTGATGATGCGGCCCCAGCCGGACTCCGCCATCGCGTCGGCCAGCAGCCGTGCGGCGGCGAAGACCCCGCGCAGCGGGCGTACGGTCGCCGCCTCCCACTGCTCGTCGGACATGTCGCACAGCGGCTCGTCGGCGGTGGCGCGGACGGCGTTGACCAGCACACTCGGCTCGCCCCAGGCGGCGGTCACATCGGCGACCGCCGACTCGACCGCCCCACGATCCGCGGCGTCGGCTGCGATGGCCATCGCCCGTCCGCCCCGGTCCCTGATCCGGGCGAGGAGCCCCGCACAGGAGCCGGCGGCCGGATCGAGGAGGGCCACATCCATCCGCAGTTCCGCGAGCCGCAGGGCGACCGCGGCTCCTGCCGCCGAGGCGCCGCCGTTCACCAGCGCGATGCGCCCCGCACGCGGGGGCGCCGGGTCAGCGCCCGGCGACATGGTGACCGGCACCATCGGGTGCCGGCATCAGGGAACCCGCGCCACGACGATGGTGCGATTGCGCAGCCCGCTGAGGGGACGGACGTACGGGAAGTAGTAGGACTCCAGCATCTCGAAGCCGGCACCGTACAGCTGGGCCGCCAGATAGTCCTTCGAGAGGTACCAGAAGTCCTCGACCCGCTCGTGCGCCACGAACGGGGTGTTCCGGTCCGGCGGTGCGTCGTTCGAGAACAGCAGGAGAGTTCCCGGCTTCAGGTCCAGTTCCTTGAGCTTCTGCAGGGCGGGCTCGATCCCCGTCACGCTGTCGAAGAGGTGGCCGAGGAATCCGTCGGCGTATATCGCGTGGCAGTCCGCGACTTCTTCGGAGGGGAGCTCGAAGTAGTCGGTGGTGAACGCGTCGACGCCCTTCAGGGTGGCGAGCGCGACGGCTTCCGGACAGACGTCGATGGCGCTGACCTGCCGTCCGTGCTCCACCAGCGCGCCTTCGACGGCAGCGTTGCCGCAGCCGAAGGAGAAGACCTTGCTCCCTTCTCGGGTCAGCGAAAGAAATTTCAGGACGAGGTGCGAGCGGTATTCGGGGACGTAGGTCGAGGGAGTCACCGAATCGTTGAACGCCTCACCGCGCTCCCATATGGAATAGATCGTCTCGTTGGCGGACCGTGGGGTCTCGTAGTAGTCCAGCAGGGGTTTCAGGTTCTGCGTCATGACCATCGCCATTCCGGGTAGGAGGGTGTGCGACAACAGCCGACGGGGTGGTCAGGACCTGGTCGCGGCGATCAGGCCGCGGGGGCGCAGGTCCTTCCAGTTCCTCTCGACGAACTCCAGCGCGGCCGTACGGTCGGTCTCGCCCAGCGCCACCGTCCAGCCGGCCGGCGTCCCGGCGAAGGACGGCCACAGCGAGTGCTGTCCTTCTCCGTTGACCAGCACCAGGTACGCGCCTTCCGCGTCGTCGAACGGATCGGTGCTCACTTCGGCCCGTTCCGGAAGCCCTCGAACGGGTTCCAGCTCTCGGTCCCCTTGGTGGTCTTGAGGTAGTCCGCGTAGTTGGCGCACCACATCACGACGAAGCTCGTCCAGGTGCCGACCCAGTGGTACGTCTTCGGGACACCGGCCGAGACCTCGGCCGAGAAGTAGGCCATGAGCCCCAGCAGAACGACAGTCCCCTTGCGCCACATACCGCGCGAGAAGAAATAGATCGGCCCGAAGAAGAAGGCCCACCAGTTGGTGTTGAAGAAAAGCCTCTGGGCGAACGGCTTTGCCCGGAGGGCCTCCTTGTAGGCGGGGGAAAGCGGTCCGCCGTACGTCTCGAAGAAGGCGAACCGCGCCTGCTTCTTGGCCGAGAGCTTGGGCGAAACAGCTGCTTGCGTGACCATGTGTTGTGGACCTCGGATAGGTAGGGGTGAGATTTCTCTCCGGAATTTGCTCGGAACGTTAGGGCGGGGCGGCCGGACGGCACATCCCCTGTCCAGGTAGGCGCTCGTTGGTCTTCAGTCGAAAAGGGGCCCGGCGGTGCGAGTTCGCTTGATCTCGTAGAAGCCGGGGACCGAGGCCACCAGCACGGTGCCGTCCCACAGCCGGGCCGCCTCCTCGCCCTTGGGGGCGGGCGAGACGACCGGGCCGAAGAAGGCGATCTGCTCGCCGTCCGGGCCCGGGAGCGCGATGACCGGGATGCCGACATCACGGCCGGCCTTCTCGATGCCCTCCCGGTGGGAGGCGCGCAGTACGGCCTCGAACTCGAAGTCCTGCCGGCCGGCGTGGGCGAGCAGCTCGGCGGGGAGGCCGGCGTCCGCGAGGGCGCACGCAAGGGTCTGCGGGGTCGGGCGCTCGCCGTTGTCGTGGACCCGGGTGCCGAGCGCGGCGTAGAGCGGACCGAGCACGCCGGCGCCGTACAGCTGCCAGGCGGCGGTGACCACCCGGATCGGAGGCCAGGTCTTGGCGGCGATCATCTCCCGGTGGGCGTCGGGCTGCCCGTCCGTCTCGTCCTCGTTGAGGATCGCGAGGCTCATGACGTGCCAGCGGATCTCGATGTTCCGGACCTTCGCCACCTCCACCAGCCAGCGGGAGGTGATCCAGGCCCACGGGCACAGCGGATCGAACCAGAAGTCGACGGGCGTGCTGCCGGATTCGGCTACGGACGAGGTCATGGTTTCGGGCATGGATCTCCTCGGCGAAGACTCCGGAGCACGCTCGCCCTCGGAGCGTTGAGGGGCCGGCGCCTCCCCGCACCGCCGACAGGGGGTGCGGAGTGCGGGGAGGCGCTCTCGTCACCGCCGGCCGGGCAGGGCTGTGCGCGGGCCGTGGTGAGCGTCTGAGGGCGGACTTCCGCAGGGCGCGACAATGCGCGACAAAGGCTGCGAAGTCCTTTTCGGTGCGGCGGTATTGACGGGCTCAGCGTAGGGATACGGCCGAGTGCGGCGCATCCCTCGGGCTGGTAGATCCGGGCGGAATCCGGATAGGGGAAATAAGCACTACTTGGCTGGGGGATCGTGTTCCGTACGGGGTCTTCATACGATGGCCGGGGTCGGTGCTGCCTTGGATATGGGGTGCGGCCCGGTCTTTCGGTCGTTGCCGGGCATTTCTTGTGGAGGCTTCTCGTCATGACGCGCACGCTGGTCAGCCCTGAGGATCTGGACACGCTCGATCTCGCCGATCCGGTGCTGCACGCCGAATACGAACTGGGAGACGTCTGGCGGCGGTTGCGGGCCGAGCGCCCCTATTACTGGCATCCGCCCCGCGGCGACCAGCCGGGTTTCTGGGTGTTTTCCCGCCATGCGGACGCGATGGCGGTGTACCGGAAGAAGGAAAGCTTCACCACGGAAGGCGGAAACGCCCTGCCGACGTTGCTGACCGGCGGCGACTCGGCATCCGGTTCGATGCTCGCGGTCACCGACGGGGACAAGCACACCCAGCTGCGCAATATCCTCAACGCGGCTTTCTCACAACGCCGGCTGGCCCTCATCCGGCAGGCGATCCGCAAGACCATCGACGAGCTGATCGTCGCGGCGATGGAGAAGCCGGAGTGCGACTTCGTCCACGACGTGTCGGCGAACGTCCCCCTGGGGGCCATCTGCGGCCTGATGGACGTCCCCGACGAAGACCGGCGCTATCTGCTCGGACTCACCTCGCACGCGTGGAGCTCGGACTACGCCGACGCGCCCGCCGAGGAGAACTGGCGGGCCAAGAGCGAGATCCTGCTGTACTTCGCGGACCTGGCCGAGACCCGCCGCGGCAACGAGGACTCCGACGACGTCGTCACCCTGCTGGCCAACTGCCGTATCAACGGCGAGCGGCTCAAGGACGCCGACCTCATGTCCAACTGCTACGGGCTCATCATCGGCGGCGACGAAACCGGACGGCACGCGATATCCGGCGGTCTCAAGGCGCTCATCGAACACCCCGACCAGTGGCGGGCCCTCAAGGACGGCACCGTCGGACTCGACACCGCCGCCAACGAAGTCCTGAGGTGGACCGTGCCCTCACTGCACGGCGGCCGCACCGCCCTCGCCGACACCGAGATAGGCGACCAGAAGATCGCCAAGGGCGACCTGGTCAGCGTATGGATCTCCTCCGCCAACCGTGACGAGACCGTCTTCGCCGAGCCCGACCGGTTCCGCCTCGACCGCACCCCCAACAAGCACCTGACGTTCGCCTTCGGCTCGCATCTGTGCCTCGGCCATGTGCTGGCCCGGATCGAGATCGAGGAGATCCTCGACTCGCTGCGCACCCTCGTGGCCGACGCCGAGCAGACCGCCCCCGAGAGCTGGATCTACTCCAGCATCCTCAACGGCATGAGCGCACTTCCCGCCCGCCTCATCCCCGAGTCCCGCCCCCGCACGGCCAGTTGACCGAGAGAAGCGACAGAGAGGGCGCCGTAGTGTCCGCCACACCACAGGAGCCGGCGGACGTTCTCGTCGTCGGCTGCGGCCCGACCGGGGCCGTGCTCGCGAACCTGCTGGCCCGCACGGGCCGGCAGGTCGTCGTCATCGAGCGGCACCGCGAAGTGTTCCCGCTGCCGCGCGCCACCAGCTTCGACGGCGAGACGGCCCGGCTGCTCGCGGCCGCCGGAGTCGGCCCGGGACTGCCGGGGATCTCGGATCCGGCGACCGGCTACCAGTGGCGCGGCGGCAGCGGGCAGGTCCTGCTGGACATCGCCTTCGAGCGGCGCGGTCGATACGGCTGGCCGGACGCGAACACCATGCACCAGCCGGCCCTGGAGGAGCTGCTGGCCGCCCGGCTGGCCGACCGGCCGGGTGTGACCGTGCACCGCGGCCTGCGCGTCGTCGACGTCGCACAGACCGACTCCGGCGTCACCGCCACCGCCCGGAGCGCCGACGGCACCACCACCACGTACCACGGCCGCTGGCTGGTCGGCTGCGACGGCGCCAACAGCGAGGTCCGCGGGCATGCCGGGGTGTCGGTCACCGATCTCGGGTTCTCGTACGAGTGGCTGCTGTGCGACGTGTCGCTGCACGAGCCGCGGGAGTTCGTGCCGACCAATGTGCAGCTGTGCGATCCGGACCGGCCCACGACCCTCGTCGGCAGCGGTCCTGGCCGTCGCCGCTGGGAGTTCATGCGGCTGCCGCACGAGGCCTCCGCCGAGCTGTCCGATCCCGCCACGGCGTGGCGGCTGCTGAAGCCGCACGGTGTCACGCCGGACACCGCGACGCTGCTGCGCGCGGGCACCTATCAGTCCCGTGCGATGTGGGCCGACCAGTGGCGGGCGGGCCGCATCCTGCTCGCCGGGGACGCGGCCCACCTCATGCCGCCGTTCGCCGGGCAGGGCATGTGCTCGGGCATACGGGATGTCAGCAATCTGGCGTGGAAGCTGGATCTGGTGCTTGACGGCCGGGCGTCCGAGCGGCTGCTGGACAGCTACACGGTCGAACGGCGCGGCCACACCAAGGCCGCCGTCACAGCCTCGGTCAAGCTGGGCCGGGTCATCTGTGTGACCGACCCGTCCGCAGCGGCCGACCGTGACGGGGCGATGGCCAGGAGCGGAGCCGGCCGCACCGGCGGGGCGCCCGAGGCGGTGCCGCTGACCGCGGGCGTGCTCCAGAGCACCGCCGACGGACGGGGCGGCGGCGAGGTGATGGTCGCGGGACGAGTCGAAGTGAACGGCGTGTCAGGCGAGTTGGACGACCTCGTAGGACGCGGTTTCGTGCTCCTGACGACCGAGGCGCCGCAAGCTCTGGACGTGCCGCTGCGCGCCCTGCTGGCCGGGATCGGCGCGAAGGTCGCGCACCTGGTGCGCGCGGACCAGGGGCCGCTGCCCGGTCGGGTGCGCGACCTGGACGGCGTATACCACGCCTACCTCGCCGCCCGTGCCGCGTCGTCGGTCCTCGTCCGGCCGGACTTCCACGTCTACGGAACGGCGGGCCCCGGCGGCGTCGCCGGGCTGGTCGACGGTCTGCTGGGGCGGCTTCACGCCGGCTGACGGCCCAAGTCCCGTCAGGCTGAGGGATCTCAGCCACCAGGCCCGCGTCCTAGCGTCGAGAGGTCTACGCCGACACCGGACGAACCGTACTCAGATCCCGGGGCGCGGCTCGTTCGTACTGACCTGGAGGACCGACTTGAGCACCACGCCGGAACCGGAGCTCGTCAAGGCCCTGCGCGAATCGGTCAAGGAGACCGCGCGATTCAGACAGAAGGCCGAAGATCTCATCGCGGCGGCCTCGGAGCCGATAGCCGTGGTGTCGGTCGGCTGCCGGTTCGCGGGCGGTGTCGCCGGTCCGGAGGACTTCTGGAACGTGGTGTCGCAGGGGACGGACGTGTACACGCCGTTCCCCGACAACCGGGGCTGGGATCTCGACGGGCTCTACGACCCCGACCCGGAGACCCCGGGCACCACCTATGTCGACCGGGGCGCGTTCCTGCACGACGCCGACCAGTTCGACCCGGGGTTCTTCGGGATCTCGCCGCGCGAGGCCCTGGCGATGGACCCCCAGCAGCGGCAACTCCTCGAGGTCTGCTGGGAGACGCTGGAAGGCGCCAACATCGACCCGAACAGCCTGCGCGGTTCGGACACCGGTGTCTACATGGGCATGGTGCACCAGGACTACGCGCCCGACCTCGCCGGCGCGGAGGACTTCCTGAGCCTTGAGCGGGCCCTCGGCTCGGCCGGCGGTATCGCGTCCGGCCGGATCTCCTACTGCCTCGGCCTCGGCGGCGCGGCCGTCACCGTCGACACGATGTGCTCCTCGTCGCTGGTCGCGGTCCACCTGGCGACGCAGGCGCTGCGCCGCGGAGAGTGCTCCATGGCGCTCGTCGGCGGGGCCACGGTGATGGCCACCCCCGGCGGTTTCGTCGGGTTCGCGCGCCAGCGCGGCCTCGCCTTCGACGGGCGCTGCAAGTCCTTCGCCGCCGCCGCGGACGGCAGCAGCTGGGCCGAGGGCGTGGGAGTCGTCCTGCTGGAGCGGCTGTCGGACGCGCGGCGCAACGGGCATCAAGTGCTCGCGGTGATCCGGGGCTCGGCCATCAACCAGGACGGCGCCTCCAACGGCCTGACCGCCCCGAACGGCCCGGCGCAGCAGCGCGTCATCCGCAGCGCGCTGGCCTCCGCGGGCCTGTCATCGGACGACATCGACGCCGTCGAGGCGCACGGCACCGGCACGACCCTCGGCGACCCGATCGAGGCGCAGGCACTCTTCGCCGCCTACGGGCAGGGCCGGGACACGCGACGCCCGCTGCTGCTGGGCTCGGTCAAGTCGGTGCTGGGGCACACCCAGGCTGCCTCGGGCGTGGCCGCCCTGATCAAGACGGTCCTCTCGCTGCAGCACGGATATCTGCCGGCCACCCTCCATGTGGACAGCCCTACCCCGCAGGTCGACTGGTCCTCCGGAGCGATCGAGCTGCTCACCGAGGGGCGGGAGTGGCCGGACCACGGCCGTCCGCGCCGGTCGGGTATCTCCTCGTTCGGCGCCAGCGGCACCAACGTGCACATGATCGTGGAGGAGGCGCCCGCGGGCGCAGCGACACAGGAGGCGCAGGCTCCGGCCGTGCCGACGGGCACCCCGCTCCCGTTCCTGGTGTCGGCCAAGAGCGCGACCGCGCTGGCCGGCCTGGGCGGGCGTCTCGCCGAGGCCGCCGACGACACGATCGCACTCGGCGACCTGTCCGCCGCGCTGCTGGGCGGCCGCGCTCTGCTGAACCACCGCGCGGTGGTGGTGGCGGGCACACACGAGGAACTGCGGGACGGACTGGCGTACGTCGCCGAGGGCCGCGGGGGTCCGGGTGTCGTCCTGGGCGCCGCCAAGGCCTCGGGCGCGGGTAAGGCGGTCTTCGTGTTCCCCGGGCAGGGCACCCAGTGGATCGGCATGGGCCGCGAACTCCTCGAATCCTCACCGGTGTTCGCTGCCCGGATCACCGAGTGCGAAGCGGCCTTCGAGCCGTGGGTGGACTGGTCCTTGACCGAAGTGCTGTGCGATGGCGGCGCGTTGGACTCGGCCGACATCGTCCAGCCCGTGTGCTTCGCGGTCATGGTCGCCCTGGCCGAGGTGTGGAAGTCGGCCGGCGTCGTCCCCGACGCGGTGCTCGGCCACTCGCAGGGCGAGATCGCGGCCGCGTGTGTCTCGGGCGCGCTGTCCCTCGCCGACGCCGCGCGGGTGGTCACCCTGCGCAGCCAGGCGATCGCCGAGCAGCTGTCGGGACAGGGCGGCATGGCTTCGGTCGCGCTGCCCGAGGGCGAGGTACGCGCATTCATCGAGCCCTGGGGCGAACGGCTCGAGGTCGCCGCGCTGAACGGCCCGACGGCGGTGGTCGTGGCGGGGGAGCGCGCCGCTCTGGACGAGCTGGCCGCGACCGCGGCCGAGCGCGACATCCGGCTGCGCCGCATCGACGTCGACTACGCCTCGCACAGCCGCTACGTGGAGAACATCAAGGGCGACCTGCTCAACGACCTTGACGGGATTGCCTGTTCAGCACCCCAGGTACCGTTCTACTCGACGGTCGAAGGCCGCTGGCTCGGCCAGGACGACCGGCTCGACGCCGGATACTGGTACCGCAACCTGCGCCAGACCGTGCGCTTCAGCTCCGCGGTACGTGAGTTGATCGCGCAGGACCACCGGGTCTTCATCGAGGTCAGCGCGCACCCCGTGCTCACGCCTGCCATCACCGGCCTCGGCGACGAGCTGGACGCCGACGTGCTGGCCGTCGGCTCCACCCGCCGGGACGAGGGCGGCACGGACCGGCTGCTCGCGTCGGTGGCGGAGGTCTTCGTGCGCGGTATCGCCGTGGACTGGAGCGCGCTGGCGCCGGTGTCCGCCGTGCCGACGGCGATCCGGCTGCCCAGCTACCCGTTCGACCACCAGCGGTTCTGGATCACCATGCCGGGCGGCGGGGCGAGCGCCGAGGCACTCGGGCAGACGACCAGCGATCACGGGCTGCTCGGCGCGGTGGTCGACCTGCCGGGGGCCGGCGGTCAGGTGTACACCGCGCGGATCTCGCTGGCGAGCCATCCCTGGCTGGCAGGCCACCGCATCCAGGGCTCCGTGGTGGTGCCCGGTACCGCCTATGTGGACCTGGCCATCCGGGCCGGCGACGCGTTCGGCTTCGAGGTCCTCGACGAGCTGGTGATCGAGTCGCCGCTGCTGCTGCCGGAAGACGCGGCCGTACGGCTCCAGGTCTCGGTCGGCGGCCCGGACGCATCCGGACGCCGCCCGGTCGAGGTGCACGGCAAGCGGGGCGACGAAGGATGGGTCCGGCACGCGTCGGGTCTGCTGTCGGACGCCTGTGCCGACGCCGCGGGCAGCGGGTTCGACTTCGCCGCCTGGCCGCCGCAGGGCGCACAGCGCGAGGACATCGACGACTTCTACGGACGTCTCGCCGAGCGCGGGTACGACTACGGGCCGGCCTTCGCCGGGCTGACCGCCGTGTGGCGGCGCGGTGACGAGATCTTCGCCGAGGCCGTACTCCCCGCCGAGCAGCGCGAACACCTGGACCTGTTCGGCCTGCACCCGGCGCTGTTGGATGCCGCGCTGCATGCGAACGCCTTCCACCGCCGCGACGACGACCGCAATGTCCTGCCGTTCGCCTGGAACGGGGTCAGGCTGCATGCGAGCGGCGCCGGTTCGCTGCGCGTCCGTGTCGCGCCCTGCGGCCCCGACGCGCTGTCCTTCGACGCCGCGGACGAGACCGGCGCCCCGGTGCTGACCATGGAGTCGCTGGTCTCGCTGCCCATCTCGGACCTGACAGCCGAGTCCGGCAGGACCGTCTCGTCGGCGCTCTGGCAGCTCGACTGGATGCGGGTCCCGGCCGCGGCGCCGGACCCGGTGGGGAACTGGGCGGCCGTCGCGACCTCCGGTGACGTGGCGCGGACCGCCCTGGCCGAGGAGCTCGGCGAGCAACTCCCCGAGCTGGCCGTGCTCGACCTCACCGAGGGCACTCCCGAGGACGCCGAGCCGCTGCTCGCCCGGGTGCTGGGCGTGCTGCAGGCCTGGCTGGAGGAGCCGGTCCTCGCACCGGTGCCGCTCGTCGTGGTCACCGACGGCGCGGTCCCCGCGTCAGGGCCGGTCACCGATCCGGCCGCCGCCGCCGTCTGGGGACTGCTGCGCTCGGCCCAGGTGGAGAACCCGGACCAGTTCTTCCTCGTGGACATCGAGCGGGGTGCACCGGGCGCCCACCGGGACCAGTCGATCGCGGCCGCGCTCGCCACCGGCGAACCGCAGACCGCGGTGCGCGCGGACGCGGTCCTCGCCCCACGGCTCGGCCGCGCCAAGACCGTCGAACCGCCGCCGTCCGCCAACGCGTTCGCCCCGGACGGCACGGTGCTGCTCACCGGCGGCACCGGTGTGCTCGGCGCGCTGCTGGCCCGGCACCTGGTGCGCGAACACGGCGTACGCCGCCTCGTCCTGGCCAGCCGGAGCGGACCGTCCGCCGAGGGCGCCGAAGCGCTCGTCGAGGAACTGACCGCCCAGGGCGCGTCGGTGTCCGTGGTCGCGTGCGACATCGCCGACCGCGCCGCGGTGCAGGCGCTGCTCGACGCCGTTCCTGCCGACCACCCGCTGACCGGCGTCGTGCACGCGGCCGGCGTGCTGGACGACAGCGTCATCGCGGGGCTCGATCCGCGCCGGATGGCCAAGGTGTTCGCGCCCAAGGCCGGCGGGCTGCGCATCCTCGACGAACTGACCCGGGCGCGACCGCCCCAGGTGTTCGCGGTGTTCTCCTCGGCGGCAAGCGTCTTCGGCTCGGCGGGTCAGGGCAACTACGCCGCCGCCAACGCGTACGCCGATGCCGTCGTGTCGGCCCGACGCGCCGCGGGACTCCCCGCCGTGTCGCTGGCCTGGGGGCTGTGGAGCCCCGCCACCGGGATGACCGGACAGCTCGCCGATGTCGACAAGACCCGGATGCGCCGCGGCGGCGTACGACCGCTGCCGGCCGACGAGGCACTCGGCATCTTCGACACCGCGATTGGCTCGGGCCACCCCCTGCTCGTACCGATCAAGCTCGATCTCGCCTCCGTACAGGCCGAGTCCGGCGCGGGCGGCACCATCGCGCCGCTGTTCCGGGCGCTGGTCAGGCCGCCGCGTCGGCTCGCACAGGCCGGTGCGCAGGGCGCGCTGGGCGGCCGGCTGGCCGGGCTGTCCGAGGCGGAGCGCACCGAACTGCTGCTCGGAATCGTCCGAGCCGAGGTGGCGACCGTGCTCGGCCGGGTCGGCCAGGACGGCTACGTCGACTCGGCCCGCTTCAGCGACATCGGGTTCGACTCGCTGACCGCGGTGGAGCTGCGCAACCGGCTGACGGCCGCCACCGCGGTGAAACTGCCCGCGACGGTGATCTTCGACTACCCCACGCCCGAGGCGCTGGTACGGCACCTGCTGGCGGAGACGGGCGCGGCCACCGCCACCGTCGCACCGCCGGTGTCCCGGGCCGCCTCGCCGGCCGAAGACGATCCGATCGTCATCGTCGGCATGTCCTGCCGGCTGCCCGGCGGGATCGCCACCCCGGCCGACCTGTGGAACCTGGTCGCCGAGGGCCGGGACGCCATGTCCCCCTTCCCCGACGACCGCGGCTGGGATCTCGACGGGCTCTTCGACCCCGACCCCGACAGCGCAGGCACCGCCTATGTGCGGCAGGGCGGGTTCCTGCAGGACGCCGGGTACTTCGACGCGCCCCTGTTCGGGATCTCCCCCCGCGAAGCGCTCGCCATGGACCCGCAGCAGCGCCTGCTCCTGGAAGCCACCTGGGAAGCGCTGGAAGCCTCCGGAATCGACCCGTCCGCACTGCGGGGCGAGCGGGTCGGCGTCTACACCGGCCTGTCCATCCACGACTACATCGCCTCGCTCACCGATATCCCCGCCGAGCTGGAGGGCTACGCCACCACCGCGACCGCGGGCAGTGTCGCGTCCGGCCGGGTGTCCTACACGTTCGGGCTCGAAGGTCCGTCCATGACCGTGGACACCGCCTGCTCCTCGTCCCTGGTGGCCATCCACCTGGCGGCCCAGGCCCTGCGCCAGGGTGAGTGCGAACTCGCGCTGGCCGGCGGTGCCGCCGTCATGGGTTCCCCGATCGGAGTCACGGGGTTCTCACGCGCCCGAGGGCTCGCCGAGGACGGCAGGGTCAAGGCCTTCGCCGCCGACGCCGACGGCACCGTACTGTCCGAGGGCGTCGGCGTCGTACTCCTTGAGCGACTGTCCGACGCACGCCGGAGCGGACACCGACCGCTCGCGGTCATCCGCGGCTCGGCGATCAACCAGGACGGTGCCTCCAACGGACTCACTGCGCCCAACGGTCCCGCGCAGCAGCGCGTGATCCGTGCCGCGCTCGAAGCCGCGGGGGTCGGCCCGGACGACATCGACGCCGTCGAGGCCCATGGCACCGGGACCAAGCTCGGCGACCCCAGCGAGGCCGAGGCGCTCATCGCCACCTACGGCAGGGACCGCTCCGCCGAACGGCCGCTGCTGCTCGGCTCGGTGAAGTCCAACCTCGGCCACACCCAGGCCGCGGCCGGAGTCATCTCCGTGATCAAGATGGTCGAGGCGATCCGGCACGGCGTCCTCCCGCAGACCCTCTACGTCGACGAGCCCACACCGCACGTCGACTGGTCCGACGGCACCGTGGCCCTGCTCACCGAGGGCCGCGCCTGGCCGGACGCAGGACGGCCCCGCCGGGCGGGCATCTCCTCGTTCGGCATCAGCGGCACCAACGCGCACCTCATCCTCGAACAGGCCCCGGCCGAGGAGCGGGACCCGGCCGCGCCGGACGCCGGACCGGGCACCGACCCGGCCGCCGTGCTGCCCTTCGTCCTCTCCGCGCACACCCCGGCCGCCCTGGCCGGCCAGGCGCGGCGACTGCGCGCGGCGGCGGACGGGCTGCCCCCGGCGGGCGTGGCCAGGTCCCTGACGACCGGCCGCGCGCTGCTCGCCCACCGGGCGGTCGTCGCCGCGGCGGACACGGACGCCCTGCTCGCGGGCCTCGACGCGATCGCCGACGGCGCGAGCGCGCCGGGCGTGAGCAGCGGGTCCCAGGCCGTGGACGCGGCATCGTCGCTCGTGTTCGTGTTCCCCGGACAGGGCGCGCAGCGACTCGGCATGGGACGCGCGCTGCACACCCGGTTCCCCTTGTACGCGAGCGCCTTCGACGAGGTCTGCGCCCGCCTGGACGAGCGGCTGGTGCTCGAGTTCGGCAGCCGGGTGCGGGACGTGGTGTTCGCCGATCCCGGCACGGCCGAGGCCGCACTGCTCGACCAGACCGTGTACACGCAGGCCGCCCTGTTCGCGGTCGAGACCGCCCTGTTCCGGCTCGCCGAGTCCTGGGGGCTGCGTCCCCGGCTGCTGCTCGGCCACTCGGTGGGCGAGATCTCCGCGGCGCACGCGGCGGGCATGCTCGACCTGGACGACGCGGCGGCGCTGGTCGCCGCCCGCGGCCTGCTGATGCAGCGGCTGCCCGCCGGTGGGGCGATGGTCGCGGTCGCCGCGAGCGAGGACGAGGTCCTCCCGTACCTCGATGCCCAGGTCGGTCTCGCCGCGGTGAACGACCCGTCGTCAGTGGTACTGTCCGGCGCGGAGGACGCCGTACTCGCCGCGGCCGAGGCACTGCGCGCACGGGGCCGCAAGGTCCGTCGCCTCGATGTCTCGCACGCATTCCACTCCGCGCTGATGGAGCCGATGCTGGCCGACTTCCGTGCGGCCGTCGCCGACGTGACCTGGCGGCCCGCCCGGATTCCCGTCATCGCGCCCGACGGTGCCGACCTGACCACCGCCGACTACTGGGTCGAGCAGGTCCGCCGGACGGTGCGCTTCGCCGCCGGCACCGCCGCCGCGATCGAGCGCGGCGGACGGCTCTTCGTTGAGCTGGGTCCCGGCGCCGCCCTGTCCGGTGCGGTCCTTGCGACGGCGTCCGCATCCGGCACCGAAGCCGTGTGCACGCCCGTGCTCCGCGACGGCCGCGACGAGCCCCGGACCCTGATCGAAGCCCTTGCCGAACTCTTCGTACGGGGCGTCCCGGTCGACTGGGACGCGCTGCTGCCGTCCTCGGCACCGGCCGTCGACCTGCCGACCTACGCCTTCGACCGGAAGCACTACTGGCTGCAGCGGACCTCCCGGGACACCGACGCGGCCGGTCTCGGCCAGACCGCCGGCGGCCACCCGCTCCTTTCGGCCGTCGTCATGGCCCCGGACACCGGCGGGGTGATCGGCACCGCCCGGCTCTCGGCGGCCACGCACCCCTGGGCGACCGGCCACCGCCTGCACGGCGCCGATGTCCTGCCGGCCGCCGCGCTCGTCGATCTGGCGATCCGTGCCGGCGACGAGGTCTCGTGCGGTGTGCTCGACGAACTGGCCGTCGGGGCACCGCTGGTGGTGCCCGCGGACGACGCCCTACGCGTGGAGATCGTCGTCGGTGCGGCCGATGCCGACGACCGCAGGACCTTCACGATCTACGGCGCCCGGGAGAGTGGCGGCGGCTGGGTCCGGCACGCCACCGGGACCCTGGCCGCGCGAGTGCCGGCCGCACCACGGCCGATGACCGGGCCGTGGCCGCCGACCGGAGCCGAGGCGATCGAGACGGACCCCGACATCGCGGGGCTGCGGGGAGTGTGGCGCCGCGGCGAGGAGACCTTCGTCGAGGCCGGGCTCGCCGACTCCGACGACGCCACCGGGTTCGGCCTTCCGCCGCTCCTCCTGAGCGCCGCCACCAGGGCCGTCATGACACCCGGCATGGCGGACTCGCAGTGGACCGGAGTCGCCCTGCACGCGAGCGAGGCGCGCCGGATCCGGGTCCGGATGACCTCGCTCGGCGCCGACCGCTGGAGCCTGGACGCGACCGACGAGGCCGGTCAGCCGGTGTTCACGGCCCGCTCGTGGTCCGCGGCGCCGGTCCCGCCCGAGCAGGTGGGCACGGCGACGTCCGAAGGGATGTACCGGGAAGTGTGGGCCGAGGCGGCCGCGCAGGAGCGGCCCGCGCCGCCGACGCGGACGGTTCTCGTGGCCACGGCCGCCGATGTCGCCCAGTTCGTGGCGACGGAAACGGAAGGGGCTCCGGCGGTTGCCGTCTTCCAGGCCGAGCGGGGCCGTCCTGTGCAGAGCCTGCTGGCGGACGTCGTCGCCGTACTGCAGGCCTGGCAGAGCGACGCCCCGGACGACGCCCGGCTCGTCGTCCTGACCCGTGGCGCCGTACCGGCCGACACCTCCGACGTGGCCGACGCCCCGTCAGCGGCCGTGTGGGGTCTGGTCCGTGCCGCCCAAGCGGAGCTGTCCGACGGGGCGGTGCGCCTGCTCGACATCGAGCCCGGTGCGGATCTTGTTGCCGCGATCGCCCTGGCCCTCGCGGTCGACGAGCCGCAGCTGGCGGTGCGCGGAACGACCCTCCTGACGCCGCATCTCGCGCCCGCCGCGCCACTTGCCGAGCGGCCCGTGAAGCTGGCCCCCGACGGTACGGTCCTGGTCACCGGCGGCACCGGCTCGCTCGGTGCGCAGGCGGCACTCCATCTGGCCCGCAACCACGGCGTACGCCACCTGCTGCTGGTCAGCCGGCGCGGACCGGCGGCCGACGGCGCGGCCGAACTCGTCGCCGAACTGGCCGGTCTCGGCGCGTCGGCCACGGTCTCGGCGTGCGATGTCGCCGACCGCGACGCGGTGGCCGGGCTGCTGGCCGGCATCCCGGCACAGCATCCGCTGACCGCCGTCGTGCACACCGCCGGCGTACTGGACGACAGCCTGCTCGACGGGCTGACCCCGGACCGCCTGGCCACGGTGCTCGGACCGAAGGCCGACGCCGCACGGCATCTGGACGAACTGACCCGGGACGGCACTCTCGCCGCGTTCGTCGTCTACTCCTCGGCGGCCGGACTGCTCGGCTCGGCGGGCCAGGGCAACTACGCCGCCGCCAACGCCTACCTGGACGCGCTCATGCGGGCACGTCAGGCATCCGGCCACCGCGGAGTCTCGCTGTCCTGGGGCCTGATGGCGCAGGCCGGCGGCATCACCGGAAACCTGGACAGCACCGACCTGGCCAGGATCGGCCGCGGCGGCGTCCGGCCGCTGCACACGCAGGAGGCGCTGGCGCTGTTCGACGCCGCTCTGGACAGCGACGAGGCACATCTGGTGCCGATGAAACTCGATGTCGCCGCCGCCCGCGCCGACGCCTCGGCAGGCGGGCCGGTCCAGCCGCTGCTGCGCAGGCTGGTCGGCGTCCGCCGGCGGGTCGGCGGCACGGCTCCGGCCGGTGAACTGGCCGCCTCGCTCGCCGGGCTGCCCCCGGCCGAGCGCGAGGCTCGCCTGCTGGCGACCGTACGGACATCCGTGGCGCTCGTCCTCGGCTACGCGTCGGGCGACGACATCGATCCCGACGCGCCGTTCCAGGCCGCCGGGATGGACTCCCTCGGTACGGTCCAGATGCGCAACCGGCTCACCGCCGCGACCGGCCGCGCCCTGCCCACCACGGTCGCCTTCGACCACCCGACACCGCGCCAACTGGCCCGCTATCTGAGCGACCGGCTCGCCGGGGTCGACACCGCGGCGGGACCGGCGCCCGTCCTCGCGGCCCGCACACAGGACGACATCGCCGTCATCGGCATGGGGTGCAGGCTGCCGGGCGGGATCCACGGTCCTGCCGCCTTCTGGGACCTTCTGGAGCGCGGCGGCGCGGCACAGTCGGGACTGCCGGCCGACCGCGGCTGGGACCTGTCCGCCATGCCGGTCGACGCGGGCGGCTTCTTGACGGACGCGGCCGACTTCGACGCCGGGTTCTTCGGGATCTCCCCGCGCGAGGCACTCGCCATGGACCCGCAGCAGCGCCTGCTGCTCGAAGTCGTCTGGGAGTCGCTGGAGGACGCGGGCCTGGACCCGGCGGCCCTGCGCGGAACCGACGTCGGTGTGTTCGTCGGTGTCATGGGCCAGGGCTACGGGATGTCCGGTGGCGACGAGCAGACGGACGGGCTACGGGGCAGCGGCGGCGCCGTCTCGGTGGTCTCCGGCCGCGTCTCGTACGTCTACGGCTTCACCGGGCCCGCCGTGTCGGTGGACACCGCGTGCTCCTCGTCGCTGGTGGCGATGCACATGGCCATCCAGGCGCTGAACAGCGGTGAGTGCTCGATCGCCGTGGTCGGCGGCGTCACGGTGATGTCGACTCCGGGCGCGTTCGTCGAGTTCGCGAAGAACGGCGGACTGGCGGTCGACGGCCGCTGCAAGGCCTTCGCCGCGGCTGCCGACGGCACGGGCAATGCCGAGGGCGTCGGTGTCGTACTCCTGGAGCGGCTGACCGACGCCCAGGACAACGGCCACGACGTCAGTGCCGTGGTGCGGGGGTCCGCGGTCAACCAGGACGGCGCGTCCAACGGGCTCACCGCCCCCAACGGCACGGCCCAGCGCCAGGTGATCCAGCGCGCGCTCACGGCGGCCGGCCTTTCACCGGCCGAGGTCGACGCGGTCGAGGCACATGGCACGGGCACCCGGCTCGGCGACCCGATCGAGGCCCAGGCCCTGTTCGAGACGTACGGCCGGCGCGACCCCGCCGATCCGCTGCGCCTCGGCTCGGTCAAGTCGAACATCGGCCACACCCAGGCGGCGTCCGGCGTGGTGAGCGTGATCAAGATGGCGCTCGCGCTGCGGCATCAGAAGCTGCCGGCGACCCTGCACGTGGACGCCCCGACCCCCGAAGTCGACTGGTCCAGCGGCACGATCCGGCTGCTGACCGAGGCCGAGCCGTGGCCGGCGCGGCAGGACCGCGCGCGTCGCGCCGGGGTGTCGGTGTTCGGGGTCAGCGGTACGAATGTGCACCTCATCCTCGAAGAGCCGCCGCGGCCGCCGGCCGTGCTCCCGGACACCTACGACGCCGACGGTTCCCTTCCGTTCGTGCTGTCGGCCCGCACCCAGGCGGCGCTCGCCGGGACGGCGAAGCGGTTGGCCGACTTCGCCGAACAGGACCGGACACCGCTGGCCGAACTGGCCGGCGCCCTGGCCAACGGGCGCACCTCGCACGAGGCACGGGCCGCCGTACTCGCGACGGACCGGGCCGAACTGGTGGGCCGCCTGCGGGCGCTGTCCACCGGGGACACCGAGGAGGGCCTGGTCGTGGGAACCGCCGGGGCCGGATCCGGCGCGGTGTTCCTCTTCCCCGGCCAGGGCGGCCAGTGGATCGGCATGGGCCGCGAACTGCTGGAGCACTCGCCCGAGTTCCGGGCCTGGGTGCGCCGCTGTGAGGCACTCCTCGCCCAGTACGACGTCGACTGGACCCTGGAACAGGCGCTGACCGGCGAGAACGACCTGTCCCGTGTCGATGTGGTGCAGCCCGCCTCCTTTGTGATGAACACCGGTCTGGCCCAGCTGTGGGCGGCCGCCGGCGTGGTGCCCGAGGTCGTGCTCGGCGCCTCGCAGGGCGAGATCGCCGCCGCGTGCGTCGCCGGACTGCTGACGCTCGAGGACGCCTTCCACGCGATCGTCGTACGGTCCCGGCTGGCCGCGGCATTGCCCACCACCGGTGGCATGCTCGTCGTCGGGGTCAGCCGGGCGCGGATGGTCGAGCTGCTGGCCGGGTACGAGGGCAGGATCGAGATCGGTGCCGTCAACGGCCCGGCGACGGTGGCCATTTCGGGCGAGGTCGGCGCGATCGACGAGTTCGCGGCGATGGCGACCGAGGCGGGCATCTGGTTCCGCCGGATGAAGGCGGCCTACGCCTCGCACTCGTTCCTCGTGGACGAGCTCGAGCAGCCGATGCTGACCCAGCTGGACGGGATCGGCGAGCCGCCGGCGCAGGCGCTGGTGCCCGGCTGCCGGTTCTACTCCACGGTCGACGGCCGGTGGATCGGAGCGGACGAACGCCTCGACGCCGCCTACTGGTACCGGAATCTGCGCAGGCCCGTCGAGCTGGACGCCGCGATCCGCGCGGTCATCCCGGACCGGCGTGCGGTGGTCGAGGTGTCGACCCACCCCGGGCTGCTCCCGTCCATTCTCGACATCGTCGAGGACGCCGGCCGGCCGACCGCGGTGGTGGCCACGCTGCGCCGCGGGCAGGGCGGGCCGGAGCGGCTGACGACGGCGTTCGCCGAGGCGTTCGTGGCCGGCCTGCCGGTGGACTGGCCGGAGCTCGTCCCGATCGCCCCGGCGGCCTGGCACCGCGTGTGCCACGACCTTCCCGGCTACCCCTTCGACCGTCGGCGCTACTGGCTGCGGCCCGGTCCCGCGGCCGGGCAGACCTCGGTCGGGCCGACCGCCTCCGAGCACCCGCTGCTCCCCACCCTGGTCGAACTGGCCCAGCCGGACGGCGCGGACGGCGTCCTGGCGCTGAGCCGGCTCTCGGCGCAGGACCTGCCCTGGCTCGCCGACGGCAGCGCGGACGGACCGGTCGAGGTACCGACCGCGGTCTGGGCCGAGTTGGCGATCCGGGTCGGTGACGAGTTGGACTGCGGTGTGCTGGAGGCACTCGAACCGCAGGTGCCGCTGCAGCTTGCTCCCGGCCTTGCGGTGCAGCTCCAGGTCCACGCCGGGGGCTCCGGGGCCGACGGACGCCGCGCGGTCACCGTACGGTCCGCCACGGTCGGAGCCGAGGGCGGTCGTCCGCAGTGGACGTGCCACGCCTCGGGGACCCTGGCACCGACGACGGCCGGCGCTCCGCCCGAGGCCGACCTCGCTTCCTGGCCGCCCCCGGGCGCCGAACCGGTCGGCCTCGCGGACCTGACCACCGACACCGGTCGGGCGCTGCCGCAGGGTCTGACCGCGATCTGGCGGCGGGGCGAGGAGACCTACCTCGACGTCGCCGTGCCGGCCGAACAACACGATCTGGCCCGCGGCTTCGGGATCCACCCCTCGCTGCTGGCGGCCGCGGCCTACGCCACCGGCTTCGGTGCCGGGGGTGCGGCCTGCGCCTGGCGGCAGGTCGCCCTGCACGCCTCCGGTGCGCTGTCGCTGCGCATCCGGCTGCGCCCGGCCCCCGACGGCGTCACGCTGGACGCGGCCGACCAGAGCGGTCTGCCGGTGCTCAGCGCTGGCCTGGTCAGCGCCGAGCCCGTGCCCGCCGCGGTGCTGCGACGGCCCGGTGCGCTGCGGATCGAGTGGACGACGCTCCCGGCGGACCCGACCGAGACCCCGGCGGGGCCGGCTCCGGTCGGCGATGACACCGACGTATTCGATCTCGCCGCCGAACCGGCCGACGCACTGTACGAGGTCGGTGCCGGTGACGATGACGAGGTCGCCGCCGCCTGCTCCCGGGCGCTCGCCGTCGCACAGGCCTGGCTGGACGAGCCGGAGCTGGCCGGTCACAGGATGGTGGTGCGGACCAGCAGGGCGGTCCCGGTCGCAAGTGCCAGCGGTGACCCGGCCGATCTCGATCCGGCCGCGGCGGCCGTATGGGACATGCTCGGCGCGATCCAGGCCGAGTACCCGGACCGGTTCGTGCTGCTCGACACCGAGGCCGATGTCACCGACGAGGCGGTGCGGTCGGCGGTCGGCCGGGCACTCGCCGCCGGCGTCTACAAGGCCGCGGCGCGGGCCGGGCGCCTCCACGTCCCGAGGCTGGCCACGGCCACGGCCACGGCCACGGACGCGGTCGCAGTCTCGGCCCGGACCGTACTCGACCCGGACGGCACCGTTCTGATCGCCGGCGGTACCGGCGAGGCAGGCGCACGGGTGGCCCGGTACCTGGTCGCCGAACACGGTGTGCGGCACCTGCTGCTGATCGGCCGGCGGGGCGCCGAGGCCCCTGGGGCCGCCACGCTGGCCGACGAGCTCACCGGCATGGGCGCCGCGGTCACCGTGGTGGCCTGCGACCTCGCCGACGAGGCCGCGGTGCGGCGGCTGTCGGCCGGGCTCCCGCCGGAGCACCCGCTGACCTGTGTGGTGCACGCGGCCGGCCCGGCGGACAGCACCCCGCTCGCCGAACTGGACGCCGGCCGGCTCACCGAAGTGCTCCGCGGCCGCAGCGAGTCGCTGAAGCACCTCGCCGGCCTCGCGGCGGACTGTCGGCCCGGGCTGTTCCTCGTCGTCACCTCGGCGGCCGGGATCACCGGAGGCGCGGACCAGGCGGCGACCGCCGCGGCCGACGGCCAGATGCGTGCGGTCGTGGCCCGCCTCCGGGCTACGGGACTCGACGCCTGTGCGCCCGTCCTCGTGCCCGCGACGCAGGGAGCGGAGGCGGTGTCGACATCGGCGCTGTCCGAGGCGATCCGCTCCGGCGCAGCGGACGCCGTGCCCGGCCGGCCCGAACTGTGGGCCGGCCGGGAAGCAGGCCGGGCCGTCCCGCCGCTGCTGCGCGGCCTGGTCCGCGCGCGCCGCCGGGTGGCGCGGGACCGGGCCGGAGAGCCGGTCGAGTTCCGGTGGGCGGACCTGCTGCGCGAACAGGACGGCGCAGCCCGCAGGAAGACGATGCTCGATCTGGTGCAGGCCCAGGCGGCCGCGGTACTGGGCCTCGACCCCGGCCAGCCCGTCCCCGCGGACCGCGGCTTCTTCGAGCTGGGCCTGGACTCCCTCATGGCACTCGATCTGTCCCGCCGCATCGCCCATCACAGCGGTACCGCGCTGACCCCCGCGGGCATCTTCGGACACCCGACCCCCGAGGCGCTTACCGAGCACCTGCTCGAGCGCCTGGACAGCGACGCATAGGACCGGTGGCCGGCGCGGCCGTCACGGCTGCGCCGGCCACCGGCCGGAAAGGCCATGCCCATGTATGACACCGACGTCTATCTACGGAAGTTGGGGTACGACACCGGGGACGGGCGTCCGAAGCCCGGCCTGGCGACTCTCACCGCGCTGCACAAACGGCACATGGAGGCGATCCCGTTCAACAGCGTGGGCTCGCTGGCGGTGCCGACGGCCAACGGCGACCAGGTGGATCTGGTCGACTTCGACGAGGACGCGACCTTCGACGCCGTGGTCGCCGCAGGCCACGGCGGCAGCTGCGTCCAGGTGACCCGACTGTTCCTGCGCCTGCTGCGCGACCTCGGCTTCGATGCCGATCTGATCGCGGGCACCACTGCGGAAGGGCTGGAGTCCTACGGCGTCGAGGTCGAGCACATGCTGCTGCTGGCCCGCGTCGACGGCGCCGACTGGCTCGTGGACATCGGTTACGCCGGGCCCTCGTTCCTGGAACCGCTGCGCCTGGACGGCACGGGCCGGGACCAGGTGCAGCACGGCTGCCGCTACCGGCTGGTCGAGGACGGCGACGGGACGCTGGTGCAGCGCCGGCCGCGGCTCGGCCGGTGGAGCACGGTCTACCGGTTCACCACGAAGGTCCGGGACAAGGCCGACTGGGCCCCGGCGAACAAGGCGGTGAACGCGGCGCTGGCCGCGGCCGCCGAGGACGAAGTGCCCGAGCTGTACAGCCGGGCGGTCGCCGACGGCCAGGTCGTGCTGAAGGGCCGGCGGTGGCTGACCGTCCGGGCCGGCATCGAGAAGACCCGGACCCTCACCGACGACGAGTGGCGTGCGGTACGCACCGCCGTGCTGACCGGTGACATTGCCTGAGCACGGACGTCGTGCCCCGGCTGCCCCTCGAAGACCCCACCGAACACGAACAGGACAGGACCTTCATGCGCCGCAAGATAGCCCCTTCAGAACGCATGTACGTCGGCGAGATCAGGACGCAGGCCGTCACGGTCTGCGTGGTCCGCGGCGGCGTCGATCCGGAACTGCTGGACGAGGCCTTCACCGCGGTCCTTGCCGAGCACCTGCCGCTGCGCTGCCGGATCGAGCAGGACGGCGCCGACGCCTACCTGACGCCGCTGGTCCAGGCCGAGCTGCCGCGACTTGAGGTCCGTCCCGACGGGCCCGACGTCCCGGTGCAGGAGTACAACAAGCCGCTGCACCTCGGCGGCCCACTGGTGCGTGCCGTGCTGCTGACCGGCTCCGACGAGGACAAGGTGATCTTCGGCCTCGATCACGCGATCTGCGACGGCCGTACCGCCACCGCGTTCTGCAACCGGGTGTGGCAGCGCTACGGCGACATCCAGGCTGCCGCGGGGAGCTGGGCACCCGAGCCGGTGTCGCAGGAGTTCCCCCCGTCTCTTGACGAGCTGCTGCCGCCGCGCACCGACGCCGAGCTCGACGCGTACGTACAGGAGCGGCTGCGCCGGGCCGAGGGCGCGCCGGTGGCGTCGCTGCCGTATCTCGCGGCCTCCTCGGCTTCGGAGGTGCCGCAGGACCGCATCATGAACACGCGCAGGCTGCGGCTGACCGAGTCCGAGACCGCCGGTCTTGTCGCCCACGCCAAGCAGGCCGGGGTGACGGTCAACGGTCTTGTCGGCGCGGTGCTGTTGACGGCCGTCCGCAACAGCCTGCCCGCGGATCACGCCGACCACCGGCTGTCCGTGTTCTCCGCCGTCGACCTCCGGGGACAGGTGGCGCTCGCCCAGGAGGCCATGGTGCCCGCGGCGTCCTGGTACCGGGATCTCTTCGAAGTGGCCGTCGGCGACGACCTGGTGAAGCTGGGCAAGCGGCTCGGCGAGGGACTGCGCGGCGGGATCGAACGGGGCGACACGGCCCTGGAGATCCAGGCGCTGAGCCGGCTGCTGCGGCACATGGAGGTGTGGCCCACGAGCCTGATGCTCACCAGCACCGGAAGGCTGGCAGGACCGCCGTCCCCCGACGGTCTGGAGATCGTCGACATGACGAAGTTCGGCCTGTCGAGCAAGTGGAACCCGCAGTTGCCGGGCGGCCCGCTGATCGCGCAGCCGACGACCATCTTCGACCGGTTCAGCATCGAGATGCCGTACAGCACACAGTGCTTCACGACGGAGCAGATGGACGGGATTCACGACTACACGCTGGAGGCGCTGCGGGAGTGCGCGGACGTGCCCCCGCTGCCGTAGTGGGCCTGGGTGACCAGGTCCACGGCGACCTCAAGGACGGCCCTGCGCCGCTTCTCGGGGTCGCTTTCGGCGCTCTGCGGGGCGATCAGGCCCGCCTGCAGGGTGAACAGGGCGCTCACACAACGGACGTGGTCGACCAGGGACCCCGAGGGCGCGAGGAGAATGTCGTGCAGCCGGCGCGTCTGGTCTCTGACGATGTCACCGATGCCCAGCTCCCGCACCGTCACCTGGTTCTCCTGTATGAAGCGGTGCAGCGGCTCCGCGTCGGCGAGAGCCTGGCTGTAGCGTCGGATCAGCTCCCGCTTGGTGTCCAAGGTGTGCGGCTGCCGTACTCCCCACTCGATCAGGTCCTCGATCGGTCCGGTCAGGTCCCTGAACAGGCTGACCACGATCTCCTCCTTGCTCTTGAAGTGGTAATAGAGCGCTGCCTTGGTGACGCCGAGACGCTCGGCCATCTCACGCAGCGAGGTTTTCTCGTAGCCCTGCTCGGCGATGAGTTCGAGCGCGATGTCCTGGATTCGCTGGCGGGTGCTGCCCATGGCTCTGTCCCTTCTCGGGGCCCACTGTGTGACCGTGCGTTGTCGGGAGCAATTTAAGCGGCTGTGTGCCGACTGTTGGGAAACTCCGGTGCATTACTAGCAACATGGCGGATGGCCGGGGCTCCGCGGCCGAGTAATCTCACCGAAGTCGCTGCGCGATCGAGGGAGCGTCTCCGATTTGCGCATTCCGGCGGGAAGGTGGGCAGTGGGTTGCGTATTCTTGGGATTTCGGGCTCGCTCCGAAAGGATTCGCTGAACAGGAGGCTTCTGGACGCGCTGCGGCCATTGACCCCCGAGGGCATGCAGATAGATGTCTTCGAACGGCTCGGTGATCTGCCGCTGTACAACCAGGACCTGGATGTCCGAGACGGTGTTCCGGAGCCGGTGGATTTTCTGCGCAGGGCGATCAGTGAGGCGGACGGACTGCTTCTTGTTTCGCCCGAGTACAACGGGTCCATTCCCGGCGTGGTGAAGAACGCGATCGACTGGGCTTCGCGTCCGGTCATCGATTCGGCGCTGTCCGGGAAGTGCGTGGTGACCATGACGGCCACCCCCGGACGCGGTCTCGGCCGCACCGGGCTGGCCGATCTCGGCCGGGTACTGCATGACTGCCACGCGCATGTGATCAGCGGACCGTTGATGGTCCTGACCGAGGCCGCCGACCAGCTCGGCGACATCGAGGACGAGCAGAGCGCCACGGCCACGTCCACGCTCCTCGACCCGGTCGGCCGTGCCATCGCCACGGCGCAGCTCGGCGCCCTCGCCGAAGCGATCAAGGGCGGTGCCGGCGAGCACGCGGCCGCCCCGCTGCGCTCCTACTTCGCCGCAGTCCGTCAGTAGAGATCAGGAGTCACACCATGGCGAACGCAATAGCGGAAACGGTAACGAGTACGCGGAACGCGGCCGAGCAGGCCCCGGCGAAGCCGTCGGCGCAGGTGGTGCGCTGGCTGGTCACCGGGCTCGGCGCGCTGGTCGTCCTCTCGCTCGTCGGCGGTGCGCTGGTGGGCCTCATGGCCGGCCGGTCCTTCACGTCGAAGGACGCGGTCGCGCAGTGCGCGAAGGCGATCCGGGTCTATGACCTACTGGTGGTGTCGCCGCTGGCGATCGCCCTCGGTGCGGCACTGGTCGTTGGCGTGCCCATGGCGCGGATACTACGCGCGAGCAAGTCCCGCCCCGCCACCAGCCGGTTCCGAAAGGTCATGCGCGTCCTCACGGGCGTGAAGCTCGGCTTTGTGACGGCGGCACTGTTCTGGTCGGTCAGCGGCCTGGTGGTGCCGGGTACATCGATCGCGATCGCGCACTGGAGCAACGGCTACTCGGCCGACACGCTCCGCAAGGACTTCTACGGATTCAAGCTCCCGAGCGTCGAGTACTGGTCGATCTTCGGGTCCATCGGTCTGGCGCTGCTCCTGATCGCCGTGGCCATGGTCGCCGGTCAGCGCTTCGTCCCCGCCGAGGGGCGGCCCACCGGCCGGCAGGCGCTGGTCGTCGCCGCGGCCCTGACCGTGGCGTTCGCCGGCTTCTCCACGTGGCACGCGACGCAGACGTACGACGACCTGCGTGGCACCAAGGTGACGGCCGAGCAGGGCCAGGACTAGACGACATCCGCACCGAACCCGAAAGGAGGTGGCCGCGCCGATGGCGAACTACATGAGCCTGTTCGCGTTCGTGATGCCATCGTTCGTAATTCTGCTCGTCGCCGAATGGATATCCTGGCGGCGCAACAAGAAATGGGAGGGCAAACGCGGTTTCCGCGGCCGTGATACGGCCAACAGTCTGGCGATCAGCCTGCTGAGCCAGTTCACCGGGCCGCTGGAGCGGGCGGTGCTCCCGTTCTCTTTCGTGGTGATCGCCGCCGAGCTGGCGCCGGTACATCTGCCCGGGAACACATGGTGGACCTGGGTGGTGGGCATGGTGGTCACGGACTGCTGCTACTACTGGGCCCATCGCGCCGACCACCGGATCAGATGGATGTGGGCCGCGCACAGCGTGCACCACTCCAGTGAGTACTTCAATCTGTCCACCGCGGTCCGGTCGCCGGCGATGATGCCGCAGGCGATCTTCCTGCGCACCGCGGCCTTCATTCCTGCCGCGCTGGTCGGCATCCCGGCCTGGATGATCATTTTCTGCCAGACCATCGGCCTGATCTATCAGTGGCCGCTGCACACCGAGCGGATCGGCTTTCTGCCCAAGCCGGTCGAGTTCCTTTTCAACACCCCGTCCCACCACCGGGTGCACCACGGGTCCAACAATCCCTATCTGGACAAGAACTACGGCGCCATCCTGATCATTTGGGACCGGATGTTCGGCAGCTATGCACCCGAACTGGAACTGCCCACCTACGGGATGACGAAGAACATCGAGACGCACAACCCGTTCAGGACCAATTACCACGAGGTCTGGGCGATGCTCAAGGACGTGCGCAGGGCCCGCACCTGGAAGGCCCGGCTGATCACGCTGTTCGGCCCGCCCGGTGCTACCGCGGGAATCGTCGAATCCCCCGTCAAGACGGAAGAACCGACGCCTGTGTAGTCAGGCCCCGAACAGCGCGGTGGCGGCCGGAGCGGACGCCTGCTTCGGCCGCCACCGCCCTTGTTCAGCGCGGACAGGACCGTTCCTGATTGCGGCCCCTTCACACCAGAAAAGGATTTCGGCGGCGTGGACAGTGATCTGATCAAGGCTCTTGCGGACTCCCTGCGGGAACACGCTGCCGGCGACGCCGACAGGATCGCGTTCGAGGACGACCGACGGGCCGTCGGCTACGGCGAGCTCGAACTGCGTACCCGCCGTATCGCGGGGCACCTGGCCGCTCTGGGGGTGGCGCGCGGCGCGCGGGTGGCGATCCATCTACGCAACAGCGTGGCCACGGTGGAGAGTTACCTCGCCGTCGCGCGCGCGGCATGCGTGGGCGTGCCGGTCAATCCCGCGTCCACCCGCGCCGAGCTGGACTACCTGCTCGCCGACAGCGGTGCCTCCGTGGTGATCACCGACCCGGCGGGCGCGGCCCAACTGGCCGATCTCCCCGCCCTGTCCACGGGCGTCGTCGTGCTGGTGACCGGACCCGTGCCGGAGTCCATCGGTGCGGTGCAGCACCTGGACTTCGAGGAACTCGCCAGCACCGAGCCGGAGTTGCCCGCCAGGGACGATCTGGGTCTGCACGAGGTGGCGTGGATCTTCTACACCTCCGGCACGACAGGAAAGCCCAAGGGCGTCCTGTCCACCCAGTACAACTGCCTCTACTCCGTGGCCATGTGCTACGTACCGATACCGGGTCTGACGGCGGCGGACCGCGTGGTGTGGCCGTTGCCGCTGTTCCACAGTCTGTCCCATATCGCCTGTGTGCTCGCGGTCACGACCGTGGGTGCGACCGCACGCCTCCTCGACGGCGGTTCGGCCGACGACGTCCTGACGGCGCTGCGGGAGACCCGTGCGACGTTTGTGGCGGGCGTGCCCACCATCTACCAGAACCTGATCGGCGCGGCGCGCGACCAGCAGGTCCGGCTGCCTGACCTCAGGGTCGGCCTGGTCGGCGGCGCGGTGGCAGGACCCGAGCTGTGCCGGACGTTCCGGGACACCTTCGGGGTGCCCCTGGTCGACGCGTACGGCAGTACGGAGACCTGCGGGGCGATCACCATGAACCCTCCGGACGGGACCCGCGTCGACGGGTCGTGCGGGCTGCCCGCTCCCGGCGTGCGGGTGCGGATCGTCGACCCGGACACCGGGGCGGACGTGCCGGCCGGGGACGAGGGCGAGGTGTGGGTCAGCGGTCCGAACGTCATGGTCGGCTACCACAACCTGCCCGAACTGACCGCCTCGGTGCTGCGCGACGGCTGGTACCGCACCGGCGACCTGGCGCGGCGCGACGAGGCCGGCTACTTCACGGTGTGCGGACGGATCAGCGAGCTCATCATCCGCGGCGGGGAGAACTTCCACCCCGAGGAGATCGAGGCGGCGATCCGCGCCTCCGCCGGCGTCCGTGACGTCGCCGTCGTCGGCGCCCCCGACGACCTGCTGGGCGAAGTGCCGGCGGCCTACGTGGTCGAGGACCGCACCCCGGGGCTGGACGTACCCGCTCTGATCCGCCACTGCCGTACGGTGCTCTCCGCCGCGAAGGTTCCCGAGACGGTGCACCAGGTCGCCGAGATTCCCCGTACCGCCTCAGGGAAGGTCCAGCGTCGGCTGCTCGGCGGGCTGCCGGCGCTGCAGCGCTACGCGGCCGACGGCCACCACCAGGCGGTGCTGGAAACCGTATGGGTTCCCGCCGAGCTGGTCCGGGCGGTCGGACCGGGGCCGCGGAGCTGGGCGCTCGTCGGCCCCGACGCGGCCGTCCTGGCCGCCATGTGGCCGGGCGACGCGGGCGTGGTCCGCGCATACGAGGACCTTGCCGCGGTGGGGGAGACGGAGGCGGTGATCCTGCTGCCGCTCGACGACCAGGCGTCCGGTACGGACGACTCCCGCCGGAACCGCGCGCGACGGCTCGCCGACGGGCTGACCGACTGGCTCGCCCGCGCGGACACGGCCGCTGCCCGGCTGCTGGTCGTCACCCGGCGCGGTGTGTCGACCGGCAGCGGCGACGAACCGGCCGATCTTGCGCAGTCCCTGGTCAGGGCCGTGGCCGTGGCGCTGCAGGACGCCAGTCCCGACCGGGTCGGCGTCCTCGACCTGGCTGCCGGCACGGAGCTGGACGGCGAGGCGCTGCGGACGGCTCTCACGGCCGCCGAACCCCAGGCGGCGCTGCGGGCAGGCGGCTTCGTCGTGCCCCGCCTGGCCCGCCGACCGCTGGCCGACACCCCGGCGGCGACGGCCGACGGCGCCGTCCTCGTCATCGGCGCCGACACCGAGCGCGGCGTCGCGGTGGCCGACCACCTCAGGGCCGTACACCCCGTGACGGACGTGGTCGCGCTGTCCACCGCGGACGCGCTCCGCCCCCGTACGCTGCGCGGTGCGCTCGCCGCGACGCCGCCGGCCGCCGTGATCGTCACGCAGGGTGCTCCCGACGTGGTCGCGCAGGTCGGCACCGCGCTCGACGCGGAGCGGTCGGCGGCGCTGCTGGTGATCGCGGATCCGCCGGCCGACACCGAAGCGGCGATCCTGGGCGCGGAGCTCGCCTCGGCGGTTGCCGAGCGGCGCCGCAACGGTTTGCCGACCGCCCTGCTGACCTGGGATCACGGCTCCGGCCGGGACGGCCTGTCAGCCCTTGACGCGCTCCTCGCCGCCCCGGATGTCTCGCCGCTCGTGGCCCTGCGCCCGGCCCGTCCTGAGCCCGGCGCGCCGGTGCCGCCGCTGCTGCGGAACCTGTTCGCCGAGCGCGTCCCGCAGGCCCGCCCCGACGAGGCCGTCGCGGCGGCGCTACGCGAGGAGCTCGGCCGGCTGACCGAGCACGCCCAGCTGGCGCGCCTGCGGCACCTGGTCTGTGCGCAGGCCGTCGCCGTCGCCGGGCTCCCCGAGTCGGAGCCCCTTCCCGCCGACCGCGCCTTCCGCGACCTCGGCTTCACCTCGTCCGCCGTGGTGGAGCTGCGCAACCGGCTTGTCCTGGGTACCGGACTGCGCCTGCCGGTGTCGATCAGCTTCGACCACCCGACGCCGCGGGCGCTCGCGGCCCATCTGCACGCCGAACTGACCCGCGGCGCCCGGACCGTGGCCGAGGCGGTGCCTCACGACGGTGCCGACCCGGAGGAGCCGATCGCGATCATCGGAATGGCCTGCCGCCTCCCCGGCGGTACCGCCGGTCCCGACGACCTGTGGCGGCTGGTCCTCGACGGACGCGAGGTGCTCTCGCCCTTCCCCGAGGACCGCGGCTGGAACCTCGACGTGCTCTTCGACGCCGATCCCGGCCGGCCCGGCACGTCCTACCTGGACCGCGGCGGCTTCCTCGACGGCGCGGGCGACTTCGACGCGGGCTTCTTCGGGATCTCCCCGCGCGAGGCCACGGCAATGGATCCGCAGCAGCGTCAACTGCTGGAGACCTCCTGGGAGGCGATGGAGCACGCCGGGCTCGACGTGGCCGCACTGCGCGGCAGCGACGTCGGCGTCTACTTCGGCCTGATGGACCAGGGCTACGGCGGCTCCGGGCAGCCGTCCCCGGAACTCGCGGGATTCACCACCACCGGCACCGCGTCCAGCGTGGCCTCGGGACGGGTCTCCTACTCGTTCGGGTTCCAGGGACCGGCGGTCACCGTGGACACCGCGTGCTCCTCGTCGCTGGTGGCGATGCACCTGGCCGGACAGGCGCTGCGGGGCGGCGAGTGCACGGTCGCACTCGCCGGTGGTGCCACCGTCATGGCAACGCCCCGGTCGTTCGTCGAGTTCTCCCGGCAGCAGGCGCTCGCGGCCGACGGCCGGTGCAAGTCGTACGGGGCATCGGCGGACGGGACCAGCTGGGCGGAAGGCGCCGCTGTGCTGGTCCTGACCCGGCTCAGCGACGCCCGGCGGGCCGGACAGCGGGTGCTGGCCGTGCTCCGCGGCTCCGCCACCAACCAGGACGGCGCCTCCAACGGGCTGACCGCGCCCAGCGGTCAGGCACAGCAGCGCGTCATCGGCCGGGCGCTGGCCGCGGCCGGACTCACGGCCGCGGACGTCGACGTCGTCGAGGGCCACGGCACGGGGACCGTACTGGGCGACCCGATCGAGATCGAGGCGCTACTGGCGACCTACGGTGCCGGCCGACGGCCCGAACAGCCGCTGTGGCTGGGATCGTTGAAGTCGAACCTCGGCCACACCCAGGCGGCGTCCGGCGTGGCCGGAGTCATCAAGATGGTGCAGGCCCTGCGACACGGCACGCTGCCGCGGACCCTGCACGCGGACGAACCGACCGACCGGGTCGACTGGTCCGTCGGCGCGGTCGAACTCCTGACGGCGAACCGGCCCTGGCCGGACCACGGTCGCCCGCGTCGAGCCGGCGTGTCGAGCTTTGGCCTGAGCGGGACCAACGCGCACGTCATCCTGGAACAGGCACCCGAGGACCTCCGGGACGCAGCGGGGGAGCGGGGTGCCGCACCGACCGTCGTCCCCGTCGTCGTGTCGGCCGCGAGCCCCGAGGCGCTGCGTGCGCAGGCCGCCAGGACCGCGGACCTGCTGGCCGGTGCCGAGGAGTCCCGCTGGGTCGACATCGCCGCGGCCCTGATCGCGCGGCGCACCGTGCTGCGCGAGCGAGCGGTGGTGCTCGCCGCCTCCCGCGAGGAAGCGCTGGCCGGGCTCACCGCCCTGGCCGAGGGGACCGATGACGGCCCGCTGGTGGTCCGCGGCGGCACCGAGCGCCCGGACGCGGCGCGGGGCGTGGTCCTGGTCTTCCCCGGCCAGGGCGCGCAGTGGCGGGGGATGGGACGCGAACTGCTGGACACCTGGCCGGTGTTCGCGCGGCGGATCGAGGAGTGCGCCCGGCATCTGGCCGACCACGTCGACTGGTCGCTGCTCGATGTGCTGCGCGGCGAGGTCGACGACGCACTGCTCCAGCGCGTCGACGTGGTGCAGCCGGCCAGCTTCGCGGTGATGGTCGGCCTGGCCACGGTGTGGGAGGCGCTGGGCGTGTCACCGCAGGCGGTCGTGGGCCACTCGCAGGGAGAGGTGGCCGCGGCGTACGTCGCGGGCGCGCTGTCGCTGGAAGACGCCGTCCGGGTGGTCGCCGTGCGCAGCCGGGCGATCGCCGCCACGCTGGCCGGCCGCGGCGGCATGGCGTCGGTCTCGCTGCCGGCTGACGAGGCCGTGGCGCGGCTCGCGGCATGGTCGGGGCGGGTCGAGGTCGCCGCCGTCAACGGTCCGTCCTCGGTGGTCGTCTCGGGCACCGGCGACGCCCTGGACGAGGCGCTCGCCGTACTGGAACGCGAGGGGGTACGGACCCGCCGGGTGGCGGTCGACTACGCCTCCCACACCAGGCAGGTGGAATCGGTCCGCGCGGCGCTGGAGGAGGGGCTGTCCGACCTGGACGTACGGACACCCACCGTGCCGTTCCACTCGACGGTCACGGCGGAGCGGCTCGCCGACGTGCACGTACTCGACGGGGACTACTGGTACCGCAACCTCCGCCAGCAGGTGCGCTTCAGCGAGACCGTCGCCGGCCTCGTGGACGAGGGGTTCGATGTCTTCGTCGAGTCCGGTTCCCACCCGGTGCTGGCCCAGCCGATCGCCCAGATCGCCGAGGCGGCGGGCGCGGACGTCCTGCTGACGGGGACCCTGCGACGCGGTGACGGCGGCCCGCGTCGGCTGCTGACGTCCGCGGCCGAACTGTTCGTGCGGGGCGTGCCGGTGGATTGGTCCGCGGTGCTGCCGGCCGGCGGCGCCGAGCCGGCGGAGCTGCCGCCCTACCCGTTCGAGCGCCAGCACTACTGGCTGCCGTCCACCACCGACGCCCCGGCGGCGGGGCCCGCGGAGACCGGCCATCCGCTGCTCGGGCAGGTGGTGCACATGCCGGACTCCGGCATCGTCGCGACCGCGCGCTGGACCACGCAGGCCCTGCGCGGACTGCTGGACGACCCGGCCGAGGGCCGGGTGCTCGACGAAGTCCTGATCGAGGTCGCGGTGCGCGCCGGCGACGAGACCGGCACCCCGGTCGTCGACGAACTGACCGTGGACGAGTCGCTGACGCTGCCCGCGCAGGGCGCACTCGATGTGCGCGTCGTCGTGGGCAAGGCCCTGGCCGACGGGCTGCGGCCGATCGACGTCCACTCCCGCGCCGAGGTCGCGGCGCCCGACGCCCCTTGGGTGCGGCACGCACACGGACGGCTGGCGCACGCGGCGCGGGCGCGGCACACCGGGGACCCGGCCGACGCCGCCATCGACGCCGATGTCACTTTCACCGTCGCCGTCGACGACGGCGACATCCCGGATGCGCGCCGCTTCGGCCTCCACCCCCTGCTCCTGGCCCGGGCCGTCCGCGCCGCCGTGCCCGACGGACACCGTCCCCGGCGCTGGCAGGACGTCGGGCTGCTCGCCACCGGTGCGTCCGCCGTACACGTGACGGCGGCGTCCACCCGGGACGGTGTCCGTCGGGCACACAGGCTGGTCCTTGCCGATCCGGCCGGACAGCCGGTGCTGCGGGCGGAACGGATCGAGGTACGCCCGGCGCCCGCCGCCACGCGCGCACCCGCCGGCATACCGGAAGGGCTCTTCCGCACCGAGTGGCTTCCCGGCCCGGTGCCGCACAGCGGGCCCACGGACTCCTTCCAGGAGGTCCGTACGGCGCAGGAAGTCGAGCGCGCGGATGCCGAGCTGATGGTCTTCGAGCCGGCCACCGACACGGGTGACCCGCGGACCGCGGTCAACGCCACGCTCGCCGTCCTGCAGGCGTTCCTCGCCGGAACCCGGCACGACTCCGCGCGCCTGGTCGTCGTAACGGGGGACACCGCCGAGCCGGCCTCGGCCGCCGTCTGGGGCCTGGTGCGCTCGGCCCAGTCCGAGCAGCCCGGCCGGATCGTCCTGGTCGACGCGGCCGGTGCGGGCGGGGCCGGACCGCGGGCCGCCGACCTCGTGGCCGGCCTGGCCGACGAGCCGCAACTGCGACTGCGCGACGGCGGTGTGCAGGTGCCGCGGCTGACCCGCGTCGCCGCCGACGCCTGGCCGGTCGAGAACCCGGTACGCCTCCTCGACCCGGCGGGCACCGTGCTGATCACGGGCGGCACCGGGACGCTGGGCGCACTGACCGCGCGGCACCTGGTGACACGGCACGGCATACGGCACCTGCTGCTGGCAGGCCGTCGCGGCCAGGACGCCGACGGCGCCCGCGCGTTGCGCGACGAACTGCGCGCGCTCGGCGCGGACGTCCGGTTCGCCGCTGCCGACGTGGCCGACCGCGACCAGGTCGCCGCGCTGCTGGCGCTGATACCGCGGGAACACCCGCTGACCGCCGTGGTGCACTGCGCCGGTGTGCTCGACGACGGCGTGATCACCGAGCTGTCCGACGACCGTGTCGACACCGTCCTGCGGCCGAAGACGGACGCCGCACGGCACCTCGACGAACTCACCCGCGACCTGCCGGGTGTGGCGTTCGTGCTGTTCTCCTCGGCCGCGGGCGTGCTGGGCAATCCCGGACAGGGCAACTACGCCGCCGCCAACGCCGCGTTGGACGCGCTCGCCGTTCAGCGCCGCGCAGCCGGCCTGCACGCCGTGTCCCTCGCCTGGGGCTACTGGGAGTCGGTCAGCGGCCTTACGGGGCACCTCGGCTCGGCCGACCTGCGGCGCAACCACGATCTCGGCATGGCCGGGCTGTCGGACGCGCACGGTCTCGCCCTGCTCGACGCCGCTCTCGCCGACGGCACCGAAGCCGCGCTGGTGGCGGCGGACTTCGACTTCGCCGTGCTGCGCGGCGCCGCCACCGCGCTGCCCGCCCCACTGCGCGGGCTGGTCCCGGCGGTGCGCGCGACCGCGACCGCGACCGCGGCCACCGGGCCGGCGTCCGGATCGTTTGCCGAGCGCATCGCCGCGCTGCCCGACCAGGCGGCACGATCCGAGGCGCTCCTCGCGCTGGTCCGGCAGCACGCCGCGGCGATCCTCGGACACCGGGACGCCACCGACGTACGAGCGGATCGCGCGTTCAAGGACGCCGGATTCGACTCGCTGACAGCGCTGGAACTGCGCAACAGGCTGGCCGCCGCGACCAGTTGCCGGCTGGCCTCGTCGGTCGTCTTCGACTACCCCACGCCGACGGTCCTGGCCGGCCATCTGCGCGACAAGCTGCTGGGCGAGACCCCCACCGACGCCCCCGCCGAGACGGTCGCCGCCACGGGCCTCGCCACCGACGAGCCGATCGCGATCGTCTCGATGGCCTGCCGGTTCCCGGGCGGAGTGCACAGCCCCGAAGACCTGTGGCGGGTGCTCGTCGACGAGACCGACGTGGTCTCCGCATTCCCCGACGACCGGGGCTGGGACGTCGAGGGCGTTTTCCACCCCGACCCCGACCACCCCGGCACCACGTACGTACGACACGGCGCATTCCTGGAGGACGCCGCGGGCTTCGACTCGGACTTCTTCGGCATCTCCCCGAACGAGGCCCTGGCGATGGACCCCCAGCAGCGGCTGCTCCTCGAGACCTCCTGGGAGACCCTGGAGCGGGCCGGCATCGACCCCAGGTCGCTGGCGGGCCAGGACGTGGGCGTGTTCGTCGGGGTGAACAGCCACGACTGGCTCGTCCGTACCCACGACGCGGCCGATGTGGAGGGCTTCCGCCTCACCGGAACCTCCGGCAGCGTCCTCACCGGCCGGATCGCCTACCACCTGGGTCTGCAGGGGCCGGCCATCACGGTCGACACGGCCTGCTCGTCCTCGCTGGTGGCGGTGCACCTCGCCGCGCAGTCGCTGCGGGCCGGCGAGTGCACGATGGCGCTCGTCGGCGGTGTCATGGTCATGGGCACGGTGGAGACCTTCGTCGAGTTCTCCCGGCAGCGCGGGCTCGCGCCGGACGGCCGCTGCAAGGCGTTCGCCGACGCGGCGGACGGTACCGGATGGTCCGAGGGCGTCGGGCTGCTGCTCGTCGAGCCGCTGTCCGCAGCCCGGCGCAACGGGCATCAGGTGCTCGCCGTGATCAGCGGCTCGGCGGTCAACCAGGACGGTGCGTCGAACGGTCTCACCGCCCCGAACGGCCCCGCCCAGCAGCAGGTGATCCGCAAGGCGCTCACCGCCGCCGGGGTGCGTCCGGCAGAGGTCGACGTCGTCGAGGCGCACGGTACGGGCACCACGCTCGGCGACCCGATCGAGGCGCACGCCCTGCTCGAGGTCTACGGCCGGGGCCGGCCCGAGGACCGGCCGTTGTGGCTGGGCTCCGTCAAGTCGAACATCGGGCACACCCAGGCGCCCGCGGGAGTCGCCGGCATCATCAAGATGGTGCAGGCCATACGGCACGGCCGGCTGCCGCGGACGCTGCACGTCGACCGTCCCTCGACCCATGTGGACTGGTCTGCGGGTGCGGTACGGCTGCTGACCGAGGCCAGGGACTGGCCGCGGAACGCACATCCCCGACGGGCCGGTGTGTCCTCGTTCGGCATCGGCGGCACCAACGCCCACCTCGTACTCGAACAGGCCTCGGACGGGCCGGAACCCGTCACGCGTCCGGACACGCCCTGGACCGCGGTCCCGTTCTCGGCCCGGACTCCGCAGGCGCTGCGCGACCAGGCGGGCCGGCTGGCCGACTTCCTCGGCGCTCGCGAGGACCTCTCCGTCACCGACACCGCACTGGCCCTGGCCGCCGGCCGCGCGCATCTGGACCGGCGCGGCGTCCTCGTCGTACGCGACCGCTCCCAGCTCATCGAGGACCTGGAGGCGGTACGGCGTGGCGCCGGGCCGGCCGTGACCGGCCGTCCGGTCACCGGAAAGCTCGCCTTCCTCTTCACCGGCCAGGGCAGTCAGTGGGCCGGCATGGGCCGCGAACTGGCCGCGTTCTACCCGGTGTTCGCGGCCGCGTTCACCGACGCCTGCCGGGCCGTGGAGAAGCACCTGCGGGACGCGCCCGTGCAGTCGCTGACGGAGGTGGTGTTTGCCGAGCCGGACACCGTGGCAGCGAAGCTGCTCGACCAGACCCGGTACACCCAGGCCGGCCTGTTCGCGCTGGAGACCGCGCTGTTCCGGCTGCTGGAGTCATGGGGGATCAAGCCCGATCTGATGGCCGGGCACTCCATCGGGGAGCTCGCCGCCGCCCACGCCGCAGGCCTCCTCGACCTGGACACGGCGGGCGAACTGGTCGCCGCACGCGGCGGTTTGATGCAGGCCCTGCCGGACGGTGGCGCCATGCTCGCGGTCGAGGCCGGCGAGGCCGAGGTCATGGAGTTCGTCGCCGCGTCGGCGGGCGCGGTCGGCCTGGCGGCGGTGAACAGCCCCGACTCGGTGGTGCTGTCCGGCGACGAGGCGGCCGTGCTCGCGGCCGAGGCGGAATTCCGCGGCCGCGGCCGCAGGACCCGCCGACTGCAGGTCAGCCATGCCTTCCACTCGGCGCGGATGGAACCGATGCTGGCCGGGTTCCGCGCGGTGGCCGAGCGGCAGGAGTACCGGCACGCGCGCGTACCGCTCGTCTCGACGTTGACCGGCCGGGTCGACACGGACGGGCACATGGGCACCGCCGACTACTGGGTCGACCAGATCCGCGGCACGGTGCGATTCGCCGACGCCGTCCATGAGTTGCTCGAGCAGGGCGCCACGACCTTCCTCGAAGTGGGCCCGGGCGGGGTGCTCACCGCGATGGCCGCGCAGACGCCGGGCATCCCGGCCGACGGCTGCGTGGCCGGCCTGCGCAAGTCCGGGGCCGAGCAGGCCGATGTGCTCACCGCCGTCGCGGAGCTGTATGTGCGGGGCATCGAGGTGGACTGGCCGTCGGTCCTGTGGCACGGGGACACCGACGACGCCGAGCTGCTCGCCGCCGGGTTTCCCACCTACCCCTTCCAGCGCCGGCGGTACTGGGTCGACGGGGGCGGCGCCGTGGAACGCCCGGTGCCCGTTCCGGTCGCCGAGCCGCCGGCAGGGGAGCGCGACCTACTGGAAGCGGTCCTGGACAGCGTGCGGCTGGTGCTCGGATACCGCGAGGACGACGCGGACATGGTGGACGACGAACGATCGTTCAAGGACCTGGGCTTCGACTCGCTGGCCGGAGTCCGGCTCGCCAGCCGCCTGCAGGACGCCACCGGCATCGAGGTGCCGACCAGCGCCGTGTTCAACTACCCCACACCGAAGGCGCTGGCCGAGTGCCTGTCCCGCGAGCTCTCCGGGGTCCGCGCGCCGCAGGCCGTCACCAGCGCGCCCGCCGAGTCCGACGAGCCGATCGCGATCGTCGGTACGAGCGTCCGGCTGCCCGGCGGTGTGGACAGCCCCGAGGGACTGTGGCGGCTGGTCGCCGAGGAACGGGACGCGATCACCGGGTTCCCGACCGACCGCGGCTGGGACATCGACCGGCTCTACCATCCGGACCCGGCACACCCCGGCACCAGCTACACCCGCTCCGGCGGATTCCTGCACGACGCCGCGCAGTTCGACGCCGCACTGTTCGGTATTTCCCCGCGCGAGGCGCTGGCCATGGATCCGCAGCAGCGACTCCTCCTGGAGACCTCGTGGGAGGCGCTGGAGCGCGTCGGCGTCGATCCGCTGTCCCTGCGCGGCCAGGACGTCGGCGTCTTCACGGGGATCGTCCACCACGACTACGTCACCAGGCTGAACCGGGTCCCCGACGAGGCACAGGGCTACGTCATGACCGGCACCTCGCCGAGCGTCGCCTCCGGCCGGGTCTCCTACGTGTTCGGCTTCGAGGGCCCGGCGATCTCGATCGACACGGCCTGCTCGTCGTCGCTGGTCGCGATGCACCTGGCCGCACAGGCGCTGCGCCGCGGCGAGTGCTCGATGGCGCTCGCCGGCGGCGCGACCGTGATGGCCAGCCCGACGGCGTTCGTCGAGTTCTCCCGCCAGCGCGGGCTCTCCGCCGACGGCAGGTGCAAGGCGTTCTCAGACACCGCCGACGGCACGGGATGGTCCGAAGGCGTGGGCGTGGTCGTACTGGAACGGCTGTCGGAGGCGGTCGCGAAGGGCCACCCCGTGCTGGCCGTGATCCGCGGTTCAGCGGTCACCCAGGACGGCGCCTCGAACGGTCTCACCGCCCCGAACGGGCTCGCGCAGCAGCGGGTCATCCGGCAGGCGCTGGCCTCGGCCGGTCTGCGGCCCGGCGAGGTGGACGCCGTGGAGGCGCACGGAACCGGAACGTCCCTCGGCGACCCGATCGAGGCCCAGAGCCTGATCGCGGTCTACGGCACCGACCGTGACCCCGGACAGCCGCTGTGGCTCGGGTCGCTCAAGTCGAACATCGGGCACACGCAGGCCGCGGCCGGTGTCGCCGGTGTCGTCAAGATGGTCGAGGCGCTGCGCCGCGCCGAACTGCCCGCGACCCTGCACGTCGAAGCACCCACCTCGCAGGTGGACTGGGACTCCGGCACGGTGCGGCTGCTGACCGAGGCCCGTGAGTGGCCCCGGACCGCACATCCGCGGCGGGCCGCCGTCTCCGCGTTCGGCGCCAGCGGCACGAACGCGCACCTGATTTTGGAACAGGCCCCGGCGCCCGACACGCAGCTGATGCCGGGGCAGGCTCCCGGGCCTGACGCGCACGTGGCTCCGTGGCAGCCCCCCGTGGCCGACGCACACCTGGCTCCGGGGCAGGCCCCCGCGGCCGACGACGCCCCGCCGTCGTTCGCCCCCACCGGCGATGCTCCGGCCGTGCCGTTGGTGCTCTCGGCCCGGACGCGCCGGTCGCTCGCCGCGCAGGCGGCCCGGCTGCTGGACCGCGTCACCGAGGACGGCACGCTGCCTGCTGTCGCCTCCCGGCTGGCCACCGGCCGGGCCCTGCTGGCCGAACGGGCCGTCCTGGTCGCCGACTCGGCCGCGGCGGCGCAGGCCGGTCTCGCCGCGCTCGCGAAGGGAGACGTCGCGCCGCAGCTGTTCACCGGCACTGCGGCCCGTCCGGGCGGTCCCGGCAAGGTCGTGATGGTGTTCCCCGGACAGGGCACTCACTGGGCCGGCATGGGCGCCGCAATGCTGGACGCCTCGGCGGTGTTCCGCGAGCGCATCGCCGCGTGCGCACAGGTGCTGGGCGAGTGGGTGGACTGGTCGCTGATGGACGTGCTCAGCGGCACGGGCGATCCCGCCCTGCTGGAGCGCGTGGACGTGATCCAGCCGGCCGGCTTCGCCGTGATGGTGGGTCTCGCGGCGGTGTGGGAGTCCCTGGGCGTACGACCGGACGCCGTCCTTGGACACTCCCAGGGAGAGATCGCCGCCGCGTGCGTCGCCGGTGCGCTGTCCCTGGCGGATGCCGCCCGGATCGTGGCGCTGCGCAGCCAGGAGATCGCGCGGACGCTGTCCGGCCGGGGCGGCATGGTCTCCGTACGGCTCGGGGAGCACGAGGCACGGGAGCTGATCGCGCCCTGGGCCGACCGGCTCGAGGTGGCTGTCGTGAACGGCAGCTCCGCGGTGGTGGTGGCTGGCGACAGCGAGCCGCTGCGGGAGGCCGTGGCGGCGCTCCACGCGCAAGGCATCACCGTACGGGAGGTGCCCGTCGACTACGCCTCGCACACGCGCCACGTCGAGGACATCGAAGGCACACTCACCGAAGTACTGCGGGGCATCACGGCGCATGCTCCGGCGGTGCCGTTCTACTCGACGGTGACCGGTGACTGGGTTGTCGATCGGGGCGTGCTCGACGGCGGTTACTGGTACCGGAACCTGCGGGAACAGGTCGGTTTCGGTCCCGCCGTGACGGAACTGCTCGACCAGGGGTACGGCGCTTTCGTGGAGGTGAGCGCGCACCCGGTCCTGGTGCAGTCGATCACAGACCTCGTCGACGAGCAGCGGACGCAGGGCGCGGGCCCGACGCGACCGCCGGTGGCAGGGACGCTGCGCCGAGGCGACGGCGGGATGTCCTGCCTGCTCGGCTCGGCCGCTCAGTTGTTCACCGCCGGCGTGCCGGTCGACTGGACCGCGGCCCTGCCCGCCGACACCGGACCGGCTCCCGAGCTGCCCACCTACGCGTTCGAGCGGCAGCACTTCTGGCTGACCGAACCCGAGCAGGAGAAGCAGCAAGTCGCCGGGCCGGACTCGGAGTTCTGGTCCGCGATCGAGCAGGCGGACACCACCGCGCTGGGAAGGATCCTCGATCTGCCCGGCGACGGCATCCCAGAGTTCGCCGCGGTGCTGCCGGTACTCGGTGCTTGGCGCAGACGCTCCAACGAGCGCTCCGAAGTGAAGGGGCTGCGCTACACCGTCGGCTGGAAGCCGGTCGAGCAGGACCTGGCGGGCGTGCCCGGCGGCCGCTGGCTGGCCGTGGTCCCGGCCGACGGCGCGGCCGACGAGCTGATCGAGGCCGTACGAGGACGCGGACTCGACGTGGTCACGCTGGCGGTGCGGCAGCAGTCCGCCGCCGCGGAAGTCGACGACCTGCTCGCGCTCGCCCTGGCCGAGCACGAGAGCTTCACCGGCGTGCTGTCCCTGCTCGCCCTGGACGGGGACCGGGACGCGGCCGATCCGACCGCCGTGACGACATCCACTCTGGACCTGCTGCAGGCGCTGGCCACAACCGGGGACACCGGCCCGCTCTGGTGCCTGACCCGTGGTGCGGTGAACATCGGGATACGGGACCGGGTTTCCGCGCCCGCCCATGCGGCACTGTGGGGCCTGGGCCGGGCGGCCGCACTGGAACGCCCGGACGGCTGGGGCGGGTTGATCGACCTGCCGGCCGACACGGACAGCCGCGCGGTCGGCCGGCTGCTCGCCGCGCTCGCCGGCGGCACCGGCGAGGACCAGCTGGCGATCCGGCGGTCCGGCACCTACGTACGACGCCTTCGGCGCGCCGCGGCCCCGGACCTGTCCCACGGGCGGCAGTGGCGCACGCGCGGGACGGTCCTGGTGACCGGGGGAGCGGAAGGTCTCGGCCTGCGGACTGCCCGTCGGCTCGCCGAAGCCGGCGCGGACCGACTGGTCGTCACGGTCTCTGAGGCCAGCCGGGCCGAGGAGGTGACAGCCCTGCGCGCGGAGCTCGACGAGCTGGGCACCGACATCGTGCTCGACTCCTGCCCCGAGCACGACCGGGAGGCGATCCTGCGGCTGGTCAGGGCGGACCCCGACCGCCCGCTGACCGCGATCGTGCACGCGGCCGACCTCGCGCAGACCAGCAGGCTGGACGAGACCGGCCGCGCGGAGGTCGCCACGGTGTACGACGCCAAGGTGGCGACGGCGCTCTGGCTGGCGGAGCAGTTCGCCGACGCGCCGCTGGAGGCGTTCGTCATCTACACCTCCATCGCCGGTATCTGGGGAGGCGCGGGCCAGGGCCTTTCGGGCGCCGCGAACGCGGTCCTCGACGCGCTGGCGGACCGGCTGCGTGGAGCGGGCTGCCCGGCGATCTCGATCGCCTGGGGCGCGTTGACCGAGGCCGGCGTCGGGATGGACGAGGTGGCACTGGTGCAGTTGCGGCGCCTTGGCCTGTTGCCGATGACGCCCGCGTCGGCCATGACGGTGCTGGAACAAGCGGTGCTGGCCGAGGAGAAGTCCACGACGGCCGCCGGCATGGACTGGAGCACCTTCCTGCCGACCTTCACCTCGGTGCGCCCGAGCCCGTTCCTGTCGGACCTGCCCGAGGCGGGGGCCCTGCGTCAGGCGGCGCAGGCCGGTGCCGACGGGGCCACGCAGGAACTCGGTGCCACGCTGCGCACGGCCACCGAGGCCGAACAGAAGCGGCTGCTGCTACGCCTCGTACGCAGCCATGCCGCGGCCGTACTCGGCCACAGCAGTGCCGACGGCATCGGTCCCGCGCAGGCGTTCCAGGAGGTGGGCTTCGACTCACTGGCCGCGGTCACCATGCGCAACGGTCTGATCTCGGCGACGGGTCTGCAACTGCCCACCACGCTGGTCTTCGACTATCCGAACCCGGAGGCGCTGGCGGACTACCTGCGTACGGAACTGCTGCGGGAGAACGACCAGATCGCCGACCGTGAGTCGGAGATCCGGCGCATCCTGGCCACCGTTCCGTTCGAACGGTTCCGGGACGCCGGCATCCTGACGGCGCTGCTCGGCCTCTCCGGGGAAGTGGAAAAGGAAGAGGAAGCGACGGCCGACGGCTCCGCCGATGACACATCGCCGGAGCCGGACGACGACGTCGACACGCTCGACGTCGAGAGCCTGGTGCAACGAGTTCTGGGGGCCACGTCATGACGGCGGACGCGCGCCACTGGCCGCTGGTGCGCCGCCCCACCGAGGCGATGACCCATCAGGAATTCGTGCAGTGGTGCGGGACGGTGCGCACCGCCGACTGGCACCTCCGCTTCGGTGCGGCGTCCGTGGTCTACGGGCATCTGCACATCCCGCGCCGCACGGTCTACGACGGCGTGCCCTTCGAGGAGGTCTCGCTCGGCTATCCCCGGGAGTGGCGCCGGTTCGGGCTCCGCCCCGATCTGGCCCGCCAGATCCTGCCCCCTGTCCCTGCAAGGTCCGATCGAGAATCGGAGTGATCGGAGCGACATGTCCATTTTCCGAGACGGGACGATTTTCCGAGACGGGATGATGCCGACAAGGCCGAAGAGCCGTCCGCATGCCGGGTCGCAGCCGGTGCCGGACGCGTATCGGCAGATCGATGTCGAGCTGGGCGACCGCGCGTACCCCGTGCGCGTGGGCAGGGGCGTGCGGCACGCGCTGGCCGAACTCGTCGGCACGACCGGAGCCCGCAGGGCGGTGGTGGTCTCGGCGCGCCCCGAGGAGTGGACGCCCGACCCCGGCATTCCCCATCTGACGGTGCGCGCGAAGGACGGGGAGCGGCACAAGACCTGGTCGACGGTGGCCGAACTGTGCCGCGCCTTCGCGGACTTCGGCCTGCGGCGCAACGATGTGGTGGTGTCCTGCGGCGGCGGTACGACGACGGACACGGTGGGCCTGGCCGCCGCCCTGTTCCATCGCGGCGTGCCGGTGATCCACCTGCCGACGACGCTGCTGGCGCAGGTCGACGCGACCATCGGCGGCAAGGTGGCGGTCAACCTCCCCGAGGGCAAGAACCTCATCGGCACCTACTGGCAGCCACGGGCCGTGCTGTGCGACACCGACTATCTGGAGACCCTCCCGGACCGGGAACGGACCAACGGCTACGGCGAGCTCGCCCGCTGCCACTTCATCGGCGTCGAGGGCATCCACCGCCTGCCCCTCGCCGATCAGATCACCGCGAGCCTGGCACGCAAGGCGGAGATCGTCGCGGTCGACGAACGGGACACCGGACTTCGCCATCTCCTCAATTACGGGCACACCCTCGGCCACGCCCTGGAAGTGGCGACCGACTTCCGGCTCCGGCACGGGGAGGCCGTGGCCGTCGGCACGGTGTTCGCCGGCCGGCTCGCCCATGCGCTCGACCGCATCGACGCGGCCCGGTGCGAGGAGCACCGCTCGGTCGTGGCCGGGTACGGCCTGCCGACGCTGCTGCCGGCGGGCGTGGACGACAGCCGCCTGGTCGATCTGATGCGGAACGACAAGAAGGCGATGTCGGGTCTGGGCTTCGTCCTGGACGGCCCCGGCGGCGCCGAGTTGGTGAGTTCCGTCCCGGAGAAGGCCGTGGCCGACTGCCTGGCAGAAATGCCACGAGAGCCCTGACCGCCTGACCGCCTGACCACCGTCGCGTGAATCCGAACAAGTGAGAGGTGAAGCATGGCCACGATGTTGTTGTTGAACGGCCCCAACCTGGGCATCCTCGGCCGTCGCGAACCGGAGATATACGGGACCGACACCCTGCAGGACATCGAGAAGTGGGTGGCAGAGGACGTGGCGGCCGTGGGATGGGAGGTGCGGGCCGTCCAGAGCGATTCCGAGGCCGATCTCATCCACGCGGTCCAGGACAGTCACGACACCGTGGGCGCGATCGTCAACCCCGGAGCCCTCATGATCGCGGGCTGGAGCCTGCGTGACGCTCTCGCCGGCTACCCGCGCCCCTGGATCGAGGTGCACCTGTCCAACGTCTGGGCCAGGGAGGCGTTCCGCCACGAGTCGGTGATCGCGCCCCTGGCCGCCGGCGTGATCATCGGCCTCGGCTCCTTCGGATACCGGCTCGGCGCCCGTGCGCTGATCTCCCGGGTGGTGGGAGCAGGTGCCGCATAGGTCTCCGGTAACCATCTGCGTTGTGCCCCCAGGCCCCGGCAGGAGCCGCAAGACATGGCTGGTCGTGCGCGCGGCGCTGACCTGCGCATTTGCGCCACGGTGGCAGTTGAGGGGCGGGCGCGGCTGGTGCCGGTCGCCCCTCTGAGTGGTCAGGGCCTGTCCGGCGGATCATGCCGGACAGGCCCGTGGTCCCGAGGAGGGCTCAGCGCTTGAGCGTGAACGTGAAGTCGCCGGAGAGCTTGCCGCTCAGCCGGACTGCCGCAACGAGCTTCCCCTCCGTGATCAGTCCCTCGACCTCGGCCCGCGAAAGACCACAACCTTCAGCGATCAGTCGCACCGGCCGGACAGGGATCTGCGCCGCAAAGCGGACCGAGACGTCGATCACCTCGCGGTCCGGGTGATCCGATCCGCCGCCGTCGAGGCGCCATGCGTTGTCCCAGTCGAGAGCGATGCGATTACGGCGCTGCACGGCGGGATCCTGGAGCAGCTCGGCTGTCAGGCCAGGGTCGTTGTCATGCAGACGGTCCAGCAGCTCAGGTCGTACGGAGCGTACATTCATCCGCTCCAGGACCGTGAGCTTTGCAGTCTCCCCGCAAGCGGTACAGAGCGCGAGGAGCCAGGCGTCGAGGAGCTTGTGGTTCGCGTTGACGCGAAATCTACCGCTTGCCCGGAAGCGCGCGGACGCGCACGCGTGGCAACGGCGGCGGACGAGCGGCAGGCAGGTGGGCATGACCACCCAGTTTTTGAGCACAGAAGTACACCGGTTTCAGTGAGAAATCCGCAGCAAAAAGGAGCGCGGCGCACAGGGGCGACGCGCGACACATCAGCGCTTGGGAGGTCTCACAGGGTGTACAACGGCACGTCCTTGACCAGACGACTTGGTTCGGCAGCACGGTAGTGGCGCACGGCGGCGCTGCTCCACTGGTTTTCGAGAGCCTCACCGCCAACGCCTCCTACGAGGACTGAGCGAGGCCTCGCGGGCCCCTGTCCTGTCCCGACGGGGCGGCCGGCTGCTCCGGGCACGGCAGGGTGCCGGGGCGCCGGCGCCTACACTGGGCGGGCGCATATGCGTGGACTGTGACCCGGGCGGATGGGAGAGGGCTGTGGCGCGGATCGCCAATGGCTATCAGGATCCTCCCGCCGAGGTGCTGGCGGAGGCGTCCGCCGCCTTCGGGCTGCTGGCCTCGACGGCCCGGCTGCACATCATGTGGGCCCTGGCCGAAGGCGAGAGCGATGTCACCCACCTCGCTGACCGGGTGGGTGGCGCCCTGCCCGCGGTCAGCCAGCATCTGTCGAAGCTGAAGCTCGCCGGTCTCGTCCGTGCCCGTCGCGAGGGCCGACGGCAGGTCTACTACGTGGAGGACCCCGACGTCGTCACCGTTGTCCGGCTGATGGTCGGGCAGCTGGCCGCGCGCGCCGAGGGGCCGGCCGCGCCGGTGCGCCGACTGCACGGGACCGGTGCCTAGGATCGCCTCGGCCTTCGGTCAGGGCGCTGAAGCGCCGCTTCCCGGGGCCGAGGCGGAGCAGCGGAGGGCACATGCCGTCGCGACGTCCGGGCTCGGCGCGGCGACCGCTCTGCAGATTCTGCGGCGGCTGGACAGCGGGCCGCGCGGGCTGACGGAAGCGCAGGCCGCGGAGCGTCTGGCCCGTTCCGGGGAGAACGCCCTCCCGGCGCGGCGGGGCGCCTCCTGGCCACAGCTCGTCGCACGCAGCGTGCACGACCCGTTCACCGTCGTGCTGCTCTGCCTCGGACTGGTGTCCGCCGCCGTTCTCTCCTGGTCCACCACCTGCGTGATCCTCCTGCTGGTGGTGGTCAGCTGTGTGCTGCGGGCCTCCGGCGAGTACCGGGCCGACCGGTCCATGGCCGGGCTGCGCGAGCTGGTCGCCACCACCTCCACCGTGGTGCGGCGCGCCGACACGGAGGCGCCGCCGACGGCTCGGGAGATCCCCGTGGCGGAACTGGTGCCCGGCGACATCATCAAGCTTGGTGCGGGAGACCTGGTCCCGGCGGACGTACGACTCCTGCGGGCGAGTGGCCTGACCGTGCACCAGGCCGCCCTGACGGGCGAGTCGGTCCCCGTGGCGAAGAACGCCGGGGACATCCCGCACGTGGACGGCCGCACCGTGTTCGAGCAGCCGCAGCTGTGCTTCCAGGGCAGCAGCGTCGCGTCCGGCAGCGGCACCGCGGTCGTCGTCGAGACCGGAGCCCGTACCCGGCTGGCGGCCGCGCAGGGAGGCTCGGCGCAACAGCGCGAGGCGAGCGCCTTCGACCGGTCGGTGCACGGCATCTCGTGGATCCTGATCCGCTTCATGCTGCTCACCCCGCCGCTGGTGCTGATGGCCAACGCCGCCCTGCGCGGACGCGGCCTGGAGACCCTGCCGTTCGCCGTCGCCGTTGCGGTGGGACTGACCCCGGAGATGCTGCCGGTCATCGTCACCACCTGCCTGGCCCGCGGTGCCGCACTGCTGGCGCGCACGCACGGGGTGATCGTCAAACGGCTCCCGGCGCTGCACGACCTGGGCGCCGTCGACGTGCTGTGCCTGGACAAGACCGGCACGCTCACCCAGGACCGGCCGGTCGTCGCGCAGGGCCTGGACGGCGACGGCCGCGAAGACCCCGGCGTTCTGCACTGGGCGGCGGTCAACGCCTGGTGGACCCTGCAACTCGCCGATCTGCCGGCGCCGGACGCCCTGGACGAGGCGATCCTGGACGCGGCCGACGAGGACGACCTCATGGCGTACGACGGGGTGACGGCTCTGCCCTTCGACCCCCTGCGCCGCCTGTCCACCGGCGTCGTCCGCGTCCCGGGACGTCTGGGCAGGCACACACTCGTCGTCAAGGGAGCCGTCGAAGCCGTCCTGGAACGCTGCGCTCTGGACGAGGACGGGCAACGGCGCCTGGCGGCCCTGGCCGCAGAGAAGGCCGAGGACGGGCTACGGATCCTGGCGGTGGCCACCGCCGAACGCCCGGCCCGTACCCGTGACTACGTCCCGGCCGATGAACGCGGCCTGACCTTCCGCGGCTTCGTCACCTTCCACGACGCCCTCACACCCACCGCCGCCGAGGCCCTCGCCGCGCTCGCCGAGCGAGGCGTCACCGTCAGGATCCTCACCGGCGACCACCCCGGTACCGCGGCCCGCGTCTGCCGGGATCTGGACCTCCCGCTCGGCCCGGGCGGTGTCGTGACCGCCGACCGTATCGACGGTCTCACCGACACCGCACTCGTCGAACTGGCCTGCCGCACCACCGTCTTCGCCCGCTGCACCCCCGAGCACAAGGCGCGGATCAGTACCGCGCTACGTGCCGGCGGGCACACCGTGGGATTCCTCGGGGACGGCGTCAACGACCTGCCCGCGCTGCGCGCCGCCGACGTCGGCATCGCCCCGCGCGACGCCGCCGACGTGGCCCGGGAGAGCGCCGACGTCGTGCTCGCCGAGAAGGACCTCACCGCGATCGACCACGCCATCACCGCGGGTCGCCACAGCGGCGGCAACGTCGCCGCCTATCTGCGGATCACCCTGTCGTCGAACCTCGGCAACGTCATCGCGATGCTCGCCGCCGGCCTGCTCCTGCCGTTCCTGCCGATGCTCCCGGCCCAGGTCCTCGTGCAGAACCTGTGCTTCGACACCGTCCAACTCGCCTTCGCCTACGACCGCCCCCACCCGTCGGTGCTGCGCAGCCCCACCCTGCTGAGCCCGCGTGAGGTCCTGCGCTTCATCACCGGCTTCGGCGTCCTCAACGCCATCGCCGACCTGGCCACCTTCGCCGTCCTCGCCCTGGCCCTGCACGGTCCGGGCACCGGCGACGACGAGGCGATCTTCCACTCCGGCTGGTTCACCGAGAACCTGCTCACCCAGGCGCTGGTCATGGTGCTGCTGCGTACCGGACGCCAGCTCTTCGAGACCCGTGCGCTCGGCCCGATCAGCTGGTCCGCCGGCGCGCTGGCCGTCGTCGGTATCGTGCTGCCGCCCTCCCCGCTCGGCCCGGTGCTCGGCCTGAGCACACTGCCGCTCGAGTACTACCTGCTCCTCACGGCCGTCCTGGCGCTCTACGCCATCGGCCTCGTACTGGCCCGCGCACGCTACGAGCGTCATCGCTCCGAACGCCGGAAAGCATGAGGAAAGCGGCGAGCTCTCGTACCGGCCGCGAGACGTTTCCTTCCGGGGCTCTCGGCGCGGTGATGGCCGCGAGCCGGAGACTCGCCCTCGGGATCATCCGGCTGTGCACCGGCGCGGTCTCACGGTCCCGCACGGTATGAAGGCCGACGGTCTCAGGCATCGGAGTCGGGCTTGTCGCCGGCGGCGGCGTATGCCTGGGCCGGTGTCATGCCGACGCCGTTGAGTGAAACGGTTCTGTACGGGCTGACCTGCGCGCAGGTCTTGGACTGGTCGGCGGTTTCGGCGTGGGCGTTGGAGACCGCGGCGTGGGTGTCGGCGGGCGCCGGGGAGGAGGTACCACTGGGGTAGGTGCTGCCGCTGGGCCAGTCACTGCCGATCACCAGGGTCAGGCTGCTCCCGCTGCCCTGCTTGAGGTGCGAGGCGGGCAGGCCGAGAGCGCGGGAAACGGCCTGTGCCTGCGGCTTCTGGCCATTGCCGTAGGTGAGGGTGGTGGTGGCCGTCATGCTCGGAGCGTTGGCCGTGGTCCCGCCCGAACCGAAGCCCTTGTCGGTCAGGGCACTGGCGATGACGGAGGCGCGGCCGCTGATGCCGGTGCCGTTCTCGATCCCCACCACGATCCGGGAAGTGTCGACCGCTTGGGCGGTGGCGGTGGCGGTGGCCGCGGCGGACTTCTTGCCGGACGAGCCGGTCAGGGACTGGTCGCCCGCGATGGTGGCGAACAGGGCCTTGGCGCCGGTGCCGACCACCAGCCGTTCCTTGTTGTTGGGGTCGGGAGCGGTCTGCATGGTGGTGAAGGTGATCTGCTTGGAGGGAACCTTGTCCAGGTCGGTGGCAAGACCGACCAGTTTCGAGACGCTGCCCAGGCCGTCATCGACGGTGAGCGCCTTGGTGGCCGCATCGGCCAGACCGTAGACCGCCGTGGGGTCGGCCAGGGTGCCCGCGCTCTTGAACTTGCGCATCATCGAGCTGAGGAACAAGTGCTGCGCGTAGGTGCGGCCCAGGTCGCTGCCGTCGCCGAAACCGTGCCGGGAACGGACGAACTCCAAAGCCGCGACCCCCTTGAGGGTGTGGGTGCCCTTGGACAGCTTCAGATGCGAATACGTGTCGTACACGTTGGAGCTGACGCAGACCGATACCCCGCCGACCGCGTCGGACATGCTGACCACCCCGGAGAAGTCGAGCTTGACGAAGTGGTCGATGGGGATGCCGGTGAGCTGGTGGATGGTGGCCACCTGGCAGGCCGGTCCGTACGACAGGGCGCTGTTGATCTGGCCGTAGTAGCCCGGCGTGGAGGTGCCGGTCTCGCTGTTCTTGCAGGCCGGAATGTCGGTCATGGTGTCGCGGGGGATGCTCATCACGGTGGCGTTGGAACGGTCGGCGGCTATGTGCACCACCATCTCCACGTCCGCGTTCCCCCAGCCCGACTGCACGCCGGTCTGAGAGCAGCCGCCGCCCAGCTTGCAGTCGGTCTGGCTGGTACGGCCGTCCGATCCCATCACCAGAATGTTGATGGGGGTGCGGCCGAAGGCGTCCGGCTTCTCGCTGCCGCCGCTCCCGTCGAGCCCGACACTGTGGATGTTGTCGTTCAGGTGCTGGTAGAACCACCACCCGGCGCCGGCGGTCGCCACGATCAGAACGGCCAGGCATGTCACGGCGAGCCGCAGCAGCCGCTTTCCGCGCGAGGTCGGCCGGACACGGCGCCGGGACTGCGAGTGGCCACGCGCGCGGGAGGCCGCCCGTGCCGCTGCCCGGCCGCCTGAGGGGTGCTCATCGGTGGGCTTGTTCGTACGCTGGCGGGGTACCGGGGCGGAGCGGCGGCGTGTGGCCCGGCCGGCAGGACCGTCCCGCAGGTCACTCATTTCCCACTCCCAGGTACGGTCGGGCCCAGCAGGCCGTCGGGGGTATGGCCAGGAACGTGTGGCCGTATCCGTCCGGCGAAGTGGGGCGTCACATTGATTGTTCAGTTGCGCAATCTAGCAAACCAAGGACCCGTCCAGCGCGGGTCCGCCCGCATTCACGGGTGAGAGATCTCATGGAGCCGCCGCTGTCGCCGCATCCCAGGATCCGGCGGGGTCGGCCGAGCGGGCCTGCCCCGGGGTGAGAACGCCGGAAGTGACCAGGGCGAGCCCGAGCATCACCACGATGATCTCACCTTTGGACGTCTGTTCCGAGGCGGTTCCCGGACAGGCCGCCTGCGTCGAAGGTGTTGATGTCGCCGTTCGGCTTCAGGCAGGTCCAGCGCGGACCGGCGGCACCGGGCATCAGCGCGGCCGGTGCGATGAGCTGTTCGCCACGGACTGTGTTCACCATGCCGGACTCATGCGGAGGGGACGGCTCAATCCCGTCCCATGCTTGTACAGTTGCGCAATGTAGCAATGATGGCAGATGGTGCGCCGTCCCGGTCCGTGCCACTGTCCGGCGAAGAAAAGGGGTGAGCCAGATGCTCCGCAACGGACTGGAACCCTGGCACCTGCTGATCGTGGCGATCGTCATCATCCTGCTGTTCGGTTCGAAGAAGCTGCCCGAGGCCGCCCGTGGGCTGGGCAGGTCGATGCGCATCCTCAAGAGTGAGGCCAAGGCCATGAAGGACGACGGCAGCGCACAGGCCACCGCGGCGCCGGCCGAGAGCCCGGCCTCCTCCGGCGAGCCCGCACCGCGTCTCGTCCAGGCCGCGCCCGGCGAGAGCGCGACGGCTCGGCCGGCGACCGAGAACCGAACGGCGCACTGAGTCTCACAAGCTCGGAACATCACGGGCTGGCCACGTCGAAGTGGTACTGCAGGGGCTCGCTCTTCGCGCGGAGGTCGCGGCGGTAGACGTACACCGCTGCGACCTGTACACCGTTCGACGGGCTGTCCTGTCGGCACGCATAGGACACCTGGACCACTGGGGGCCGGCCGGAAACCGTCATGCGCAGTCCGTCCGCCGGCCCCCCGTTGAGCACCGCGGTCTCCCATCCCGTCACATCTGTAGTCGCCACGGCGACAGTTTAGAGGTTGCGCAAGTCTTTACAGGTCGTGGTCGTGAGGCGGATCACGGATGCGTCTGGACGGCCCTATGTGGCGTCCGGGTCGAACGCCGCACGTGCAGCCGGATCGGCCGGAGCCCCCTTCGTCAAGGTCACCCGCCCTGCGGTCGACGTGTCGTCACGGCTGTCGTTCACCGCCTCGCGAACGGCGTCGGCGGCCTCCGAGAATTCACCGCCCGGGTCGAGGGTGCTGCGGATGTCCGCCAGCCCGAGGTCGTCGCCCTCGAGGATGTGTTTACGCACGAACGTCTTCGGATGCAGGTCCTCGAACTCGAAGTCCTGGAAGTCCGGCCCCAGTTCCGAGCGGATCTCCCGCTTGGCGCTCTCGGAGAACTCCCGCATCTTGCCCAGAAAGCTCATCACGTTCTGGATGATTTCGGGCAACTTGTCCGGCCCGAACAGCAGGACGGCAAGGACCGCCAGCGTGATGAGCTCCAGTGGGCCCACATCGGTGAACACTTCAGACCCCTCGCCTTCGTTCCGCTGGGCCCGCCCGCTGCGGGTGCATCCGGCATCAACACTTTAGAGGTTGCGCAATCATAGGAACCATTGCGCTAGAGTCTGCGTTGAAACGCAGTGACCGTGCAGGCGGCCCGCAGCCGGGAGGATGAGTCGTGGGAGTTTCCCTGGGCAAGGGTGGCAACGTGTCACTGAGCAAGGAGGCCCCGGGGCTGACCGCAGTGCTGGTGGGCCTGGGCTGGGACGTGCGCACCACGACCGGAGCGGACTACGACCTGGATGCTTCCGCGCTGCTGCTGAACACGTCCGGCAGGGTGGTCTCCGACCAGCACTTCGTCTTCTACAACAACCTCCACAGCCCGGACGGTTCGGTGGAGCACACCGGCGACAACCTCACCGGTGAGGGCGAGGGCGACGACGAGTCGATCAAGGTGAACCTCGCCGCGGTGCCCGCCGAGATCGACAAGATCGTCTTCCCGGTGTCCATCCATGACGCGGACGCGCGCGGGCAGAACTTCGGGCAGGTCCGCAACGCCTTCATCCGCGTGGTCAACCAGGCGAACGGGCAGGAGATCGCTCGCTACGATCTGACGGAGGACGCGTCGTCGGAGACCGCCATGGTCTTCGGCGAGCTGTACCGGTACGGCGGCGAGTGGAAGTTCCGCGCCGTGGGTCAGGGGTACGCCTCCGGCCTGCGCGGCATCGCCTCCGACTTCGGCGTCGACGTCTGACGGCCCCCACAGCCCCCGCCGCCCGCCTGGCTCACCCAATCCCCAGGCGGGCGGCGGGCCTTACCCGCCGCGTACGATGCGACGGGAGGGCGACGCGCCGTGTCGACCGTCAGCGGATCGGAGACGCACGGGGTATGACCAGTCAGTTGTTCGCGATCTGCTTCAACGCGACCCGGCCCGCGGGCCTGGCGCGGTTCTGGTCCGCTCTCCTGGGCCGGGAGTTGACCGACGGTCCGGACGACGACATCGCGATCCTGCCCCCGGATACCGCCGGGTTCCGCATCCGTTTCCTGCCGAGCCAGGAGCCGAAGACCGGTCAGAACCGGGCGCACTTCGACCTGACGAGCACCTCCCCGGAGCATCAGCAGCAGACGGTGGCCAGGGCGCTGAAGCTCGGCGGGAAACACATCGACGTGGGCCAACTCCCGGAAGACGGGCATGTGGTGCTCGCCGATCCAGACGGCAACGAGTTCTGCGTCATCGAGGCGGGCAACAAGTTCCTCGCCGACACCGGCTCCATCGGAGCGCTGGCCTGCGACGGTACGCAGGAGGTCGGTTACTTCTGGAGCGAGGCGCTGCGGTGGCCGCTGGTCTGGGACCAGGACCAGGAGACCGCGATCCAATCGCCGAACGGCGGCACGAAGATCACGTGGGGTGGTCCTCCGGTGGCACCGAAGACCGGCACGAACAGGCTGTACTTCGAGCTGGCGCCCCTGGGTGACGCCGGCTGGGAGGCGGAGGTGGAGCGCCTGACGTCGCTCGGCGCGACGCGCACCGACACCGGCGAGGGCGACGGTGGCCGGGTGATGATGCTCGACCCCGACGGCAACGAGTTCTCCGTGCAGAGGCCCCGTGCTCTGTGACAGGTCGTGATGTCGCCAGGGCCGGCCACCGTGCGCAGGCTCTCGGGACAGCCTAGCCGGACGCGCGTGGGCGGATCGCGTCGCGCAGGAGGAGGGTGGTGGTCACGCTGCCCACCCCGGTCAGGGCGATCGCGCGGCCGGCCGGGAGGAATTCCGCGAACACGCGCCTGGGGCCTGTTCTGAGTTTCCCGTCGTTCGCGCGGAGCGCGGGCGTCGCGGCGTCTGGTGCGTGCGACCGCAAGGCGGAGGGTCGCCCGCGTACTGGGCGTACGTGGGCGATCCCGACAACGCGGCTGGGGGTCCCCCCTGCTCGAAGAGCTTGGGGGAGTGC
>NZ_JBSFXK010000042.1:0-67315 GCF_053595355.1 Streptomyces sp. NPDC002513
ACGGCGGCCGCTCACCCCTTCTCATGTGCAGGCTAACAAGTCATCAGACCCCTTCATTCCGAGGCGAGTTGCAGCATTCTGTTAGGAGTTCTTAGACATTCGTCCATACGAGATGGGGGAAGATCGTGAACATCCGCAACAGCGTCGTTCTGGCGGCAGTCGGCGCGGCCCTGGCGAGCGGCCTGGGCCTCGCCCCGACCGCCGCCGCCGCGCCGGCGATGCCTTCGGCGAGCCAGAGTTGTTGGTACGGGGGAACCCACACGACCACCGGCGGCCGGATGCAGTACTACGAGTGCCGGCGCAACTACAACGGCCGGATCCAGAGCAGCATCAAGATGCGCGTGGAGGACACCAGGAAGGACGGCTACTGCGTCCGCGGAGACGGTCGTATCGGCAACAGCCCCAGCACCGCGGGACTGCGACTGCGGGTGACGGACTGCTCCACCGGCACCTGGACCTCCTGGCACATCAGCGGCTGGTGGAACGGCCTGCAGGCTTACGAGTACGTCTACCGCGTCCGCTGACCCGGCCCCGGCCCGCCCCGGCTGGCCGGGGCGGGCCGGCGCGCACCGCCGCTGCCCGGCCGGGCCGGCTCTGGCACGGGGTGTCGGGGACGGCCCAGTGCCGCTTGTTGCTCAGCAACGCACTTCAAGCCAAATGCGCCCTGGACCAGCCTGACGATCTCGGCCTTCGGACGCGCCCTTGCGCGACCGCGACCGTATCGTGGGAGGCGGCCGAGCTGGTGGGCAAGCCGGTGTGGCTGTATCCGCGTGACCGGTGGAGTGACGAGCGGTTCAGGCTCGGCCCCCAGCACGATGTGCTGCGGGATGGGAGTTTTTGAGCGGTACGGCGGTCGGCGGCCGACCGGTCGACGCTGGGCTTCGCCCTGCAGGAGGTCTGGTTCCGCTCTACCGAGAGGGCCCGGGCGGTCACATCGCCCGGGCCCTCTCCATCCATGCCGGGCCCTCTCCCGTGCGCTGTCAGGTCTGCGCCCGATTCATGGGTAGCTGACCAGGTAGGCCACGTTGTTACTGGGGGTGACCTGGCTGCCGGTGTTGTCGATGATGTGGTTGATGGTGCCGGCGCCGCCCAGGACCGTGGTGACCATGCTGTGGAACTTCACCGTGGACGTGGTGGGCACCTCGATGGCATGGCCAAGTACCACGGAGGGGTTGTCGCGGAGATAGGCGTAGACACCCACCCCCCATGCCTCGTGGGAGGCGACCGAGTTGGCCACCTTGTAGGAGGCGTAGCCGAGGTCGCCTCCGCTGGTCGTCCAGTTGGACTGGGCGGGCACGTCGTAGGGGGTCTCGCTCTGGTAGAAGTACGTGCGGCCGCCGTTGCCGTTCCAGGTGGTCTGGTACTTCTGGTAGTGCTCGACCGCCAGGCCGTACATGGTGACGTTGTTGCCGTTGACGATCAGCCCGTTGACGGCCGGGTTGGTCGTCCAGCCGACGCCGTTGGTGTGGTCCGCCCGCCATAGCCACAGGTCGTCGCCGATGACGTCGTTGCTGTTGATCACCAGTGTCTGGGTGGCCTGGCCGGCGATGTCGCCGCCGATGCGGAAGAACACGTCGTGGAGCACGATCGGGTCGGCGGTGTGACCGGCGGTCGAGCCGGCCGGGCCGATCTGCATGAGGGTGTTGGAGTTGGTGGTGTTCGCGCTGATCAGCAGCCCGGCGATGTCGATGCCGTCGACGTCGGCGGTGGTGATCGCGGTGACGCCGTTGTCCGGCACGAGGGTGGCCAGGCCCAGTCCGAGGACCACGGTGTCGGGGCGGGTGATGTTGAGCGGGGCGGACAGGTGGTAGACGCCCGGGGTGACGATCAGGTTCATGCCCGCGGCGAGCGCGTTGTTGATCGTCGTGGCGTTGTCACCCGACTTGACGATGTAGAACTGGCTGATCGGCAGTGAGGTGCCCGGAGCGGTACCGTTGATCCAGTCCGGGCCCTGGACATTGGTGCGCACCGACGGGACGAACACCTGCCAGTTGCCCGAGCCGTCGACGTAGATGAACGGCTTTTCGCGCATCACGGGGCTCTGGGTGACGGTGGTGTACTGCGGATTGGGGAAGCTGGTCGCCGGGGCGCCGGTGTCGCCGACGAAGACCATGTTCCAGTTGTGCCCGGTCCAGCCGCCGTCCATGGCGGTGTCCTGGGTGAGGAACTGCTGCTGCGTCCCGGAGTTGATCTGGCCGGAGACCCGGGAGTCGCCGATGTAGCCGCCACTGGACCAGTTGGAGCTGGTGCCGTGGGTGTCGTCCCACAGCTTCATGCTGCCGTGCACGTCCATGCGCCGGAACGGGTCCGCCTGCGAGACGGCCCACATGGTGCTTCCCGAGCTGGGACTCACCGACATGTTCTCGGCGTCACGCCAGAAGTTCTGGGTGGCGTTGCCGTCGCTGGTGTGACCCTCGACGTGAACGCCGCCGCCCGTGATCGACACCTGGTCCGGTGACAGGCCCAGCCCGGCGACCTGGGTGTAGTAGCCGACGGGTATGTCGACGTTGTACGTGCCGGGGGTGAACAGCAGGGCGTTGCGCTGGGTGCCGAACTCGTTGGTCTGCTGGGTGCTGTAGACCGAATTGATCTTCGACTGGATGGTGGACGTCGGCATCGACGGGTCGAACACCGTGACGTTGGGGCCGAAGTCCGGGGTGGTGGGCGGCGTGTTGATGCCGCCGGTGAGGGTGAAGGACTGGGCGCCGGTGCCGTTGCAGGTGTACTGCTGCAGCTGGACGCTGTCGGCGGTGGACGCCGACGGCACATCGAGGCACTTGCCGCTGTTGCGGTTGACGAAGTGGTACGTCCCGGACGCCTCGGCGACCGGCAGCCACTGCTGGTTGGCGCCGCCACCGTAGAGCCACAGCTGGGTCAGCGCGCCGTCGGCGGTGGAGGCACCGGTCTCGTCCCAGACCTGGTTCGGCGCGGAGGCCGCGCCGATCTGGTAGTAGCCGCTGTCGGTCGCGGTGAACTGCCAGGACTGGGCGCCGGTGCCGTTGCAGGTGTACTGCTGCACAGCGGTGCCGTTGCCGGTGGCCGCGGCACGCGCGTCAACACACTTGCCGCTGTTCGCGTTCACGACGGTGGTGGGGACGGTGGGGATGGTCGCGGCGGCGGCGCTCGGGGCCGAGACCAGCGCGATGCCGGCGGCGGCCGGCAGCAGGAGCGCAGTCGTGAGGGCGGTCGTGCGTCTGCGGGGACGGTGGGCTCCGACGAGCACAGCGAGAACGTTTGTCACGCGTGTCTCCTAGTTCGCCTGATGGGCGAGATGTTGATCGGACGTTAGGTGCCACCCGACGAGCCGTCAATACACGACGAAAGAAAAGTCGTGAATTATGTTCCGTGCAAACAACGACCACTGTCCGCGGGCGCCGTGGTGCCCGTGAACCCGGGTGGTCGAGCCGCTGTATCTGGCCGCCGTCACCTGCGTACGTTCAGCCGGTGCGCCTGCCGAAAACGGCTGCCGCTCCTCGTCCCTTCGGCGAGCGGCTGGTCGAGATGGGGGCGTGGGCGTACGCCGGCCGGTGGACCGGATGCGGTGCGACGCGTACCAGCGAGGGGATACGGCCCGTCGTGGTCGTCGCCGAGCGGCCCGATCCGGCGGCGGACGGGCTGCCGGAGGATGCCTCCCGGGTGGACCGGGGCGTTGCGGTCACAGGGTGGGATCCGGACCGGACCCGTACAGTCGGCTGGGGGCGTTCGAGGCTCGGCTGGGGACCACACTGCCCGGCGACTACAAGCGGCTGGCCGAGGTTTTCGGGCATGGCGCCTTCGACGGCTTCCTCCAGCTCTCGGTACCTGATGCCCCGTTCAAGAGCGCCGACATCGTCCGTCCAGTTCAGGCGGAGCCTCTGCCCCCTTTCACGCACTGACCTCGGATGCGAGGTACGGAAGGAGGACGGGCAGCGTTGCGCGGCGTCACTGCCGTGTGAACGATGACCGTCGACGGCCGGCGGCAAGCGTGCTGAGGCGGTCGCCGATGACGGAGACACCGGGGCGGGGCTCGTTCGCGTAGTACCAGGGCTTGCGTCGGCGTAGCAGTGCCTCGCCGTGCTCGCTCCAGGTGAATCCGGGCTTCCGCAGCAGCTTTCGGAACACGGCGTCGACTGTCTCCGGGTGCGCGGCAGCCAGTCGGCGGATCGGCAGTGGCCCGATCGACTCCTCGCGCAGGTAGGTGCGCAGCAGGTCCTGGTACTGCCTGCGGCCCGCGAGCGCCGGGTCTGCGAAGAGGTCTCGCAGCATTCCGTAGTCCGCGTAGAAGTTGAGTCCGTCGACCTGATCGTAGATGACACCGATGGTGTCCGAGTCTGTCAGTTCCGGCGGAAACTCGAAAAAGGGCAGGTCCAGGCCGGGGAGCCGTCTGCCCCGGGCACGGTCGGGATGTCCGGCGACGGTGGACTCCTGGCGGTGGCGGTAGTAGGCGTTGAGGAGGTCCTCGGCTTCGTCAGGCGGAAGGACCAGTTCGTCGCCGCCGCAGAATTCGACGAACGCGGCCCGGTCCTCCCGCATCGCCTGCCACCCCTGCTCGACCTTCCGGGGGTTGCGGAAGACCAATTCGGGTCGGCTGGTGGCCAGTTCCAGGGCGACCTGGGCGATCTCGGTGGCGCTGGACCTGGGGTAGCTCGACATCGCCCCGGACACCAGCCATGCCCCGTCGGCCGAGTGGACCGGTACCAGACAGGTGTGGAGGAAGCTCCCCTTGGACACTTTGCGGAACGCCGCCCGTCCGACATTCGAGTACGTGCGGTACTCCAGGTCGTCGACCAGGTTCAGAAGGACGACGGCACTCCCTTCCTTCCGTTGGACCTCGAAGATGCCCTCGACCGGGTCGCGCCAGCCGAGCAGCATCTCCCGGTCGGCCTCAGTCAGGTCCTTGCGCCCGGCGACGAACCGGTCCACCACGGTCGAACCGCCCGGCAGGCGGTATCGCAGGATGAAGTGGTCGACGATCCGGATCGCCTCGCCCTCGTCCAGTCGGCGCTCAGGCCCTGCTGCCTCCAGCAGGAGGGGCGTCAACCACTGGTCGAAGCGGGCGCTCTGTCCGAAGGCGACCAACTGTCCTTTCAACTCGGCACTGCGCTCGATGAGTTCGGTCAGCGACGGTTCGCCGACGTGCCGATGCGTGCCCTGTACGGCGTCAGCCATGTTCAGCCCTTTCACACAGACCGGTTCCGCGTGGGTGTGAGGTGCCCGGCCTCAACCGGCCCAGTGACGGATTGCCTCGATCCACTCCGCGCCCTCGGGCGCCGGGCTGGGCAGAGGCAGATCCAGGATTCCGATCGACTGCGTCATGCCTCCGCGAGAGCACAGGGCGACGATCCTGCCGTCCGGTGTGAGGTCGATGCCGCGCACGGTCACCTCGACGCCGAGAACCGCGGTGGTGAGGGGCAGGTCGAGATGCTCCTCAAGCAGGGTGAACAGTCCGGTCAGCTGCTCGTCCTCGTTGTAGGCGTCGACGGTCGCCTCTTCGATCATGGCCTCAAGCTGGGCCGTGTCCAACGCGCTCATGGGGCAACACTAACGGCCCTCGGCGTGACACCGGGCGGCCATGACTCCGCTGCTGCCACACCTTGCTCAACCAGGACAACTGGGTGCTGCTCATGGTGGGGAACCGGCGTGCCGGCATTTTTGGGGACTCTGAAATTGTCAATCCCCAGGTTTCGTAGAGGCATCCGTGATGCGGCCAGGTGTTCCTGGTCGGTTCGAACGGTGATCGCCGACGTCGCGAAACACCTCTGCGCCGGCCGGCCCCGAGGGGGCGTGACCGCTACGCCCCGCTGTGTCGTTCGCTCGCCCGACCGGGCCGGGTGGTGCCGTGGCTGCGACCACCACCCGGCCCGGAGTTCTTCAGACGGGCAGGGCGGCACCGTCCCGCTCATGCGCGCAGGCGTCGTGGGCTTCCGGGACGTCCCAGCGTGGGAAGGGATCTTCGGCGCCGGTCCATCCGCCGTCCAAGAGGCAGCTCTCCAGAGCGGTGTGCAGGGCCTTCGCCTCCAGGTTTGTCCCGATGAACACCAGCTCCTGGGCGTGCTGTTCCGGCAGTTCAGCGTCGATGGTTCCGGCGGGCTCGAAGCGGGCGACGCTGCCCGCCTGGGACCACAGTCCCGTCACGCCGGCGCGTCCGGCCAGTGTGAAGAATCCCTTGCTGCGCAGCACGGTTCCGAACTCGCCGCTGTCGAGTCGCTCGGTGACCAGCTGCCAGAGCCGACCCGGATGGAAGGGGCGGGTGGCACGGAACACGGTGGACGAGATTCCATACTCCTCTGTCTCGGGGACGTGCTCACCGTTGAGTTCCCGTACCCACCCTGGGGCAAGCTGCGCTTGCTCGACGTCGAAGAGGCCGGTCCCGAGCACGTCGGAAGCGCGTACCTGCCCTCGGACGCTGTCCAGCCGGCGGGCGCCCGGATTGAGCCGGCTGAGGATGCCGCGCAGACGTGCCGCGGATGCCGCGTCGACGAGGTCGAGCTTGTTCAGGACGATCACGTCGGCGAACTCGACCTGATCGATGAGCAGATCGCTGACGGTGCGCTCGTCGTCCTCGAAGGGGGCGAGGCCGCGCGCGGCGAGTTCGTCGCCGGTTCTCAGCTCGCCCAGGAAGTTGGCCGCGTCCACCACGGTGACCATGGTGTCGAGCCGGGTGAGGTCGTCGAGCGTCGCCCCGTCCTCGCGTGCGAAGGAGAAGGTGGCCGCCACCGGCATGGGCTCGGAGATGCCGCTCGACTCGATCAGGAGATAGTCGAAGCGTCCCTCCCTGGCGAGGCGCTCCACCTCTTCGAGGAGGTCGTCTCGGAGCGTGCAGCAGATGCAGCCATTGGTCATCTCGACCAGCCGCTCCTCCGTTCGGGAGAGAGCGGCTTCACCCCCGCGCACCAGCGCGGCATCGATGTTGATCTCGCTCATGTCGTTGACGATCACGGCGACCCGCAGGCCCTCGCGGTTGGCCAGCAGGTGGTTGAGCAGCGTGGTCTTCCCTGCTCCCAGGAAGCCGGACAGGACGGTCACCGGCAGGCGGTCGTGCGGCATGCGGTGTCAGTCCTCCGGACGGAGGAGGCCGCGCTCGTACGCCTTCCTCAGGTGCTGAGGCACCAGGTGGGTGCTTCCGTCGACGGTGACGGTGACGGGGACGAGGCTCGGGGTGCTCGCCTTCCACTGGGCGCGGCGGTGGCGGGTGTTGCTCCGGGACATCTTGCGTTTGGGGACGGCCATGTCGGTCCTTTCGTCAGTGAGGAAAGTAGTTGGGCGCTGTGGAGGTCAGCGGCTCGAGTAGGGGAGCAGGGCCATCTCCCGGGCGTTCTTGATGGCCGTCGCGATCTGGCGCTGCTGCTGGCGGCTGACCCGGGTGACGCGGCGGCTGCGGATCTTGCCGCGGTCGGAGATGAACTTCCGCAGGAGGTCGGTGTCCTTGTAGTCGATGTAGGTGATGCCGGCCGCGTCGAGCGGGTTTGGCCGGTTCTTGCGCGCGAGCGCGGTCTTGGCGGGGTGGGGCATGACGGCTTCCTCGGTGGTGTGGTGGGGCAGGTCAGGCGACGGAGTCGAGCAGTTCGTCGAAGCCGGTGGGCCGGGGCCAGGTGCCGGGTCCGGACGCCAGTTCGTCGTCGGTGAGCAGACAGGAGTCGAGCAGGGAGAGCAGCCCCGCCCGGTCGAGGCCGGGGGAGGTGAAGACGAGGTGCTGGCAGCGGTCGCCGTGCTCGGGGTGCCAGTCCAGGGCAGCCGCGGTGCGGCGTTCGGCCGGCATCATCTCCCAGGCGGCGTCGGGGAGCGCGGCCATCCACGGCCCGGCGCTCTCCACGCACAGCGCGCCTCCGGCGGCATCCCATGCGAGCAGGCTGTCGGGCCGGTCCGCCAGCCAGAACCTGCCCCGGCTGCGGGCGGCCGCGCAGCACAGGTCCTCCAGCGCTTCGTACAGGCGGCCGGCGTGGAAGGGGCGACGGCGCCGCCAGACGAGCGTGCTGACGCCCTGCTCGTCACAGTCGTGGGGGAGCCGGGCGCAGGCCGGGTGCTGTGCGGCTGCCGCGGCGTCCACGTCGAAGCCGGTCACACCCGTGACGCCCAACTGGCCTGATGTGATGCCGATCTGTTGTGCCGTGGGGTGCAACTGCCGCAGAAGGGCCAGGTCGTCGAGTCCGGTGGCGGCGTTGTCGGCCACGGTGAGGACGGGGGCGTACTCCAGCTGTCGTGCGAAGGTGTCGCCCACGGTGCGCTGGTCCGTGGCGGCTGCGGCGAGTCCGGCTTCCGCGAGGTCGTCGCCGTTGGACAGACAGGCCAGGACGAGGGCGGGGTCCACGGCGGTCAGCACGTTGGTCAGCCGGAGGACACCGCCGCCATGGGCGGCGATGACCTCGGCCATGCCGCGGGGTTCCACGGAGTCCCAGAGCTCCACGACGGCCAGCCGGGTCAGGCCGCAGTCGGCCAGCCGTTCCAGTTCCGGAACGAGGTCCTCGCGCAGGGCGCAGCAGGCGCAGTCGTTGACCAGGGGTGTCTCGCCCCAGGCGGTCTCGCCCGTGGCGTCACGGATGCTGCGGCGCACCGTGCCTGCCGGACCGGCGGACAGGTCGTGGTGCAGCGCGACGCTGTCGGACACCTCGCGCAACAACCGTTCGACCGTGGCACGGCGGGCGTCGGCGTGGAGTCCGGCGACGATCACCACGGGCATCGGTCCGTCGAGGGTCATCGGCGGTCACCGCCGCGTCCGTAGCGGCGTTCGAACCGCTCGACGCGGCCCGCGGTGTCCAGCACGCGGGCGGTGCCGGTGTAGAAGGGGTGGCTGGCCGAGGAGATCTCGACGTCGACCACCGGGTAGGTGTGGCCGTCCTCCCACTCGACAGTCTTGTCACTGGTCATCGTGGACTGGGTGAGGATGGCGAAGTCACCGGCCTTGTCGCGGAAGACGACCGGGCCGTAGGCGGGGTGGATTCCAGGCTTCATGGGTGTGTTCTCTCGGTCTGGTGTCGACGGGCGGGCGCGGCCAGTCTGGTCAGCGTTCCTCGCGGAACTCGACGTGGCGTCCGGCGACGGGGTCGAACTTGCGCAGGACCAGCCGGTCCGGGTCGTTCCGGCGGTTCTTGCGGGTCACGTACGTGTAACCGGTTCCGGCGGTGGAGCGAAGCTTGACGATCGGGCGTACCTCGTTGCGGGCCATGACGGGTAGCATATGACAATGATTTCCATTACCGTCAAGGCCGGTGGAAAGAAAGGCAGAACCTACATGTCCGCGCACTGTCAGCTGACCGGCGCCCAGCCGGGCTTCGGCAACAAGATCTCCCACTCGCACCGGCGCACCTCGCGCCGGTTCGACCCCAACATCCAGAGCAAGCGCTACTGGCTGCCCAGCGAAGGGCGGCATGTCCGCCTCAGGCTGAGCGCGCGTGCCATCAAGACCGTGGACGCCATCGGCATCGAGGCAGCCGTCGCCCGGATCCGAGCCCGCGGGGAGCGTGTCTGATGGCGAAGAAGAGCAAGATTTCGAAGAACGACAAGCGGAAGCAGATCGTGGCCCGCTACGCGGGGCGGCGGGCCGAGCTGAAGGCCGTCCTGGCGTCCCCGCGGGCCACGGTCGAGGAGAAGGCCGCCGCGCAGGCGGAACTGCGCCGCCAGCCCCGGGACGCGAGCGCGACCCGGGTGCGCAACCGTGACAGCGTGGACGGCCGCCCGCGTGGGCATCTGCGCAAGTTCGGCCTTTCTCGTGTCAATGTGCGCAGCCAGGCCCATGCCGGACACCTGCCAGGGGTGACGAAGTCCTCCTGGTAGTCAGCACGGCGAGTGCGGAGCAAGACATGCGTGGCGTCCCTCACCCCGCAACGTGAGGGACGCGCGTGTGTCCTGCCGCCGTGCCCCCGAGACCGGTGCGGGCAGGGTTCTTCCGCGTCGGCAGGTCTGCACCCAACGCTCCATGAGGCAGTTCATGCGCGGCATCCGTACTTCGCTGAGCACGACCTCGATCCCTGCATCGTTGAGGACGGCGTCGAACGGGGCGGGTAACTTCCCGTCCCGGTCCCGGACGAGGAACCTGGTCCGGATGCCGGCATCTTCGAGGTCCATGACGAGGTTCTTCGCGGCTTGAGCAACCTATGTGGCGGTGGAGTGTGCGGTGGCACCGAGGACCCGGATCCGGTGGCCGGCGTGCTCGATCACCGCGAGCGTGTGCAGGCGCTACGGGAGACCAGGAACGCAGCAGGGCGGACCACTGGGGCGGCGGGGCGGGAACAACACACTGGACCGCCTGAGTCGTCCGCGTCCGCAACCGTGCAGGACCACCGGCTGCCGGAAAGTCGTCGTCGTAGTGATGCGGCGGCTGCACCGCGAGGTGGCTGTCCCGCCGGGAGGCGGTTTCAGCAGCGCGGTGTCAGGAGCGGGAGCCCGACGGCGGCCTGTGCTGTCGGGTGACCGTCACGGTGACGTCGTAGCGTCCTTGGCCCGGCGAGCAGCGCATCGCCTCGCCGCACGAGTCGCGGTGGGCGGTGATGTGTACCGTGCCGGGCCGCAGGGCGGTGAATTGCGCGGAAGACGTTCCGCAGCCGCGGCCGGGCGGGCAGGTGGTGGTGACTGTGGTCCCGCCGCCGATGGCGGTGAGCACTCGCGGGTTCGAGCTGGCGGGGGTTGACCAGTAGGCGCTGTGCAGGCGCACCACGATGAGCGTGCCGACGGTCACCCGGACCGTCGTTCCGCGTGACCGTTCGTCGAGGACGACCGACCCGGTGGAGGATGGGGATGACGCGGATGACGCGGATGACGCGGAAGGGTGCGACGGCGGGGGAGACGGCGATCCGGCGGGGCCGGACGAACAGCCGCCCAGGACGCCGGTCGCGGCTGCTGCGGCCACGGCGGCGAGCCCGGCGTGCAGCGCGCGCAGGGCGGGGCTCATGCGGGCTGACGAAGGAAGCATGGGTCCTCCGGTGGATGCCGCCCGGCGTGGGCGCTTGGACGGGGGTGGGGGCGAGCCGTCGGCTCGCCCCCACCGTGCGGTGCGAGGTCAGGAGACGGTTACGTCGTCGTAGTAGGTGTAGGTGGCGTCACCCGCGTAGTTGTCGTCCTTGTTGGTGAGGGTGAGCGTGTAGGTGTGGCCCGCGGTCACTGTGCCGGAGACCTGCTTCCAGCCCGCACCCTGGGTGCAGGTCTTGCCGAGCAGCGTCGTGGTGGTGCCCGCCGTGGTGTCCTGGAGGGTAGCCGTCGCCCAGTCGTAGCTCACGGTATCCGGGCAGGTGACGTTGTACCAGAAGGAGACCGTGCTGCTGCCGGACGGGGCGGTGAAGGACTGGGAGACCGAGGAGGTGTTCGTCGGGTTGGTGGAGCCGACCATCGCACCGTAGGTGCCGCTGTGCGCCGCCGAGGTGGTGGCGGAGGTGGTGCCGCTGGTCGTCCAGCTCGACAGGCTGCCGGTCTCGAAGGTGCCGTTGGTGAAGGTGCCGCCGGTGCCGCCGCCACCGCCACCGACGATCGGGTGGGAGATGGCGCAGTTGTTGGTGTCGTTGGACCAGCTCGCCTGCTCGGCGAAGGTACCGGTGCCCATCGTGACGTTGGCTGCCCCGCCCGTGCTGCCGGGCGAGATCCAGGCGCACTCGTCGGAGTTCTCCTGGCCGTTGTAGGAGCTGCCGGTCTGGTTGGTCCAGCCGCCGGCCGGGTTCTGGTCGGACATCATCTCGTGCCATTCATGGCCGAGCGTCATGGTCCAGCCGTCCAGCGTGCCGGGCGAGTTGACGAATCCGACGCCGCAGCCGGAGCCGGAGTCCATGTTGTACGGCTGGTTGCTGAACGCGATGTCCCCGTAGGAGGAGGACACAGGCCCGCCAGTGAGCGTGCTGTCGCCGTTGTAGTCGTGCCAGGCGCAGTACTGCCCCTGGTAGTTGTCCGGGTTGGTGTTGTGCGGAGAGAGGACGACGTAGTAGGCGTCGCGGTTGGACGCGGCGGTGGTGTTACCGAAGTGTCCGGCCGCCTTGACGGCTTCGGCGCCGAGTTGGTGCCCGGTCGCGGCGCTGGGCGAGGCCGCCGAGTTGTCGTACCACACGCCGGACAGCACGCCGCCGCTCTGGTACGGGATGAAGTTCGCGTTGGACGGGCAACTCGTGGCGCCCGCCGACACGTTCGGTCCGTCACACCACTGGGTGAGGTCCGCGGACCACAGCTCGTTCCCGGTGCCGATGCCCTTGAACATCTCCTGGGTGACCGGGGCCGCGCCGTCCGGGTCGCCGGAGAACGTGGCGTCGCCGTTGCTGTTGGTGCTCTGCGTGCCCCACTGCGAGCCGTAGAAGACCAGGTAGACCTTGGAGTGGCCGCTCTGGACGCCGATGCCGTCGATGCCGCCGCCGTAGGACAGCGTCTCCGGTCCGGTCGCCGTGGTGGCGGCCGGCTGGTCGGCCGCCCAGGACTTCATCTTGGCGTTCTGCCGGATGGTCGGTACGGCACCGTGCCGGTACGGGTGCTGGTAGGCAGGGCTGTAGGGGTTTTGGCTCGCGGTGTGAGCCGTGGCCTGGGTGGCGGCTGCCGCCTGGGGTACGAAGGCGAGTGCCACGCCGGTGACGAGGGACAACGACGCGAGACCGGTCAGGGTCGCGCGGGCTGCGCCGCGTATGTGGGGTCTGCCCATGGGTGTTGGGGCCCTTTCTTCGCACGGACCTCCGCCGTCGGTCCGGCGGAGGTGAGCTGAACGGGACGTCGACGAGGCGCATCACTCGGTACGCCGAATCCGGCCACCGACGTTGACGCCGGTTCCGTCGCAGAACAGGAGGAGAGGCCCGAGCCGCACCGGGTGACTGCACGGGCGATGTGCTCGGCAGCTGGGGAAACTCACACACGGCGTTGTGATGGGCGGGGGAACTCTCGTCCTGGACCGGACGAATGAAAAAGGCAGTGAGAAGGGTTCGTTCGCACTGCGACTTCTTGCTGGTCGGAATGGTGATGCCCTGTCAGACGCACAGAAGCAAAGCAGATTTGACGGGTTCAGGTCAATGGAAGAGTGCGGCCTTTTCGCAGAGGCGCGGTCGCCGTTCTCTCGAACGGGCGGCCTCGACGTCGATCGCCTGCTGTTTTTGCTGGTCGAACGTGAAGTCGGACCCTACGGCGACTAGTTGCTAAGCCGACGAGCCGCGGGTCGTGGCAGGTCATTCATCGACCTAGGGCCATCCATCCTCTGAGCGGGCTCTGAATTCAGGAAAGTTAGAGGAAATGCTCGGTCAAAAAGAAGCAACGGCATAGCAATTGCCTGTCGTGACCGCTGTTCGGATTCCGCTCTCCTGATGAATCCCAGGCGTTCCCCCAGCACCGGCGGCGTCTTCCGTGCAGTGGCCGCGGGTGGGTTCGACGGGTCGACTCGGCTTCGCAGCGGCTCCCTGGCCGGGGTCGTCCTCGGCAGCACCGGCCACAAGCTCGGCAACGTCCCCGTCCGCTTCCAGGTCCACGCCGTCTACGACTCCGTGACCTTCCTGCTGGAGAGCGTCGTCTTCGCTATGATCGGGCTCGAGCTCCCCCTCGGCCGTCCGGCATCTCGCGGGCGACGAGCACGGCTGGCGGCTGTGGGTGCCGGTGATCCCCTTCACTCTGCTGGCGATCCGCCCGCTGTGGATCTTCCTGCTGTCAGCCCTGATCCACCGTAGGCGCGGGGAGGGCGACAACCGCCTTGATCACGAGTCACCCGTTCCCATGTGAGGCGGTCGTCATCGGCGCGCGAGAACGCGAAGCAACTTCAGCGCCGACGGCTTCGAGGCGCTCTCCCCGACATACCGGGGCGGGCGCCCGAAGACGTTCACGCTCCCCGAGCGCCGGGAGCTCAAGTAGATCGCCAAGGCCAAGCCGGCCGACTTCCCGGTCGCCGAGGGGGTGGTCGACGACATCAGCGCGACATCGCGGTCTTCGAGGATGGACACCGGCCACCAGCTCGACCGGTTGTTCCCCGCCCGGCCCTGTCGAACGTTCCTGCTCAACGGCCCTGCCCGGGTAGGGGACTGGCGTCCTCGTAACCGCCACGATGCCGAGCAGGGCCACCCTGATGATCAAGGGCCGCCGGAGCGGACCCCACGTGAACAAGCCTCCAGGTGTGCGAGCACGCTCGATCGAGCCGTACGGACCAGGAGCTTTCTCAGGCCCCGGGAAGGCGGACGGATCAGCGCAGTCCGGCGAAGAGGTCGTTCTCGGGCACGGCCGCGCCGGTGGTGTCCTGGACACGTACGAAGGTCTCGACGCCCATCAACTCGGTGAACCTTTTCTTGCCCATCTTGAGGAAGAAGATGTTCTCGCCCTGGCTGGCGTGCGCGGCCAGCGCATCGAACTTCTGACCGCCGAACGCGGTGGTGTCCACCCAGGTGGTGATCTCCTCGTCGGGGAGTCCGATCTCGGCCATCGCGGCGGCCTCGGTGGGATCCGGCTCCTGCCAGTCCGCATCGAACTCGCGCATGGCCTACCCGAACCGCTGCATCATCGAGCGGGGCGCCGTCGTCCAGTACACCTTCGGTGTCGGCACGGTCATCGCCAGTGCCGCCATCGTGATGCGGTTTGCCTGGATGTGGTCGGGGTGGCCGTAGAAGCCGTTCTCGTCGTAGGTGACGACCACATCGGGTTGGTAGCGGCGGAAGAGTTCCGCGAGTCGGGCAGCACCCTCCTCCACGGGTGTCTGCCAGAAGGATCCGGGGGCGTCGTTGGTCGGCCACCCCATCATCCCGGAGTCGGCGTAGCCCAGCATCTCCAGGTGACTGACCTTCAGGATGTCGCAGCTTGCCTCAAGTTCTTGACGCCGCATCAAGGCGACGGCTGCTGGATCGTGCCCGGGATCGCCCGGCTTGACACCCCCCGGTCCGTCACCGCAACCACCGTCGGTGCACGTCACGAGGACCGTGCGGATGCCCTCCGCCGCATATCGGGCGAGGACACCTCCCGTTCCAGTGGCCTCATCGTCGGGGTGGGCGTGCACCGCCATGAGCGTCAAGGGCCAGTCATTCATGAAACAGTCCTCCTGTGTGAAAAGGCCTCGGTCCGAGTCCGCGGCAGGCGTATCAGCTCTCGCCCCAATATCGGGTGACCGGGCGTACCGCGGACCCGGGGGCCCGGATCGCGGCGCAGCAGAAGATCTTTGGTCTCTCTGTTCCCCGCCCGCGCTGCGCCACTCCCTCGGCCAGTGCAACGGCGCTGGCCGGATCGGCAGTTCCCGCCGTGCACGGGAACACCTTTGGGCCTTGGCACTCCCTCCCGTGCACTTCGCTTCCGGACTTGCCCGTGAGCCTTCACGGGTACGTCGGCTCGTTGCACCGGCTCGGGCGGTCAACTCGAGTGGCATGGTGGGACGATGGGCGCCGGGCGGGGGATCAGGAGTGCGCCGCGCGCAGCAGCCGGCAGGCCGCCTCGGTGTCGCCGGTCAACCGCAGCGAGCCGTCGGCGAGCGCCGTGTCGGTGGACGTGCGGCCGCTGAGCACGGCGTCCAGGGTGGCCGGGGCGGTCTCCAGAACCACGTCGGCGGGCTCGGTGGGCTGGCCGCGGGTGAGCGCGACCAGCCGGCCATCGACCACCCGGGCGGTGAACCGGTCCCGGTCCAGCCGGATCTCGTAGCTGGCCGACCAGGCCGGCTCGGTGCCCGGGTCGAAGGCGCAGCGCATCGAGATCATCAGCGAGTCGGTGCGCACCGCGCCCTCCCGGGGAAGCACCGGGGAGTGCGACCCCCACAGCCCGAGGGCCACCACGATGGGCTCCAACTGGGCGCCCCACTCAGTGAGTTCGTAGACCCGGGAGCCGGCCGGCGGGGGCAGCGTGCGGCGCTGCACCACCCCGGCCCGCTCCAGGTCGCGCAGCCGTTGGGTGAGCACGTTCGGCCCGGCTCCGGGCAGTCCGGCCTGCAGGTCGGTGAAGCGCTTCGGGCCGAGCAGCAGGTCCCGGACGATCAGCAGCGCCCAGCGCTCGCCGACCATCTCCAGGGCGTGCGCGACCCCGCACCCGTCGTCGTATCTGCGTTTACCTGCCACAGCCCCAGCATAGCCGGGGTTGCTTCTTTACCGAAGTGTGTTTGATTAGAAATTAGGAGTACCTGTTACTGTGCTCGAAGTCACTAGTCGGACGCGCTACCGCCAGGAGATGTCATGAGCCTTCCGCCGATCGTGTCGCCCCAGGAGTGGCAGGCCGCCCGGGACGCACTCCTTGTCAAGGAGAAGGCCGCCACCCGAGCCCTGGACGCCCTGGCTGCCGAACGCCGCCGGCTCCCGATGGTCGCGTTCGAGAAGGAGTACCTGTTCCACGGCCCGAACGGGAAGGCCACCCTGCTCGAACTCTTCGAGGGCCGCCGCCAGTTGATCGTGTACCACTTCATGATGGAGCCCGGCTCCGACCACTACTGCAAGGGCTGCTCCACCTTCACCGACAACATCGGCAACTTGGCCCACCTACGCGCCCGCGACACCACTATGGTGCTTGCCTCTCCGGCCCCGCTCGGCCAGATCGAGGCCTACCGCACCCGGATGGGCTGGACCCTGCCCTGGTACTCGTCGCAGGGCAGCGACTTCAACGCCGACTGCGGCCTCGGCGGAGGCTTCGGCCTGAGCGTCTTCCTGCGCGACGGCGACCGGATCTTCCGCACCTATTTCACCACCTCGCGCGGCGTCGACCGGCTGCGCGCCGACTTCAACCTGCTCGACCTCACCCCGTACGGCCGCCAGGAGACCTGGGAGGACTCCCCGGAGGGCTGGCCGCAGACAGCCCCCTACCAGTGGTGGCGCCTGCACGACGAGTACGGGGACTGAGTGCCGACGGCGCCCCTGCCTCGGAGGACATGGGTATCGCCTCCGGTTCCAACGGCGCCATGCGCGAGGTCGGCGGAGTATTTTTGGCGTGGCCTTCCTCAGCTTGCTCTTCGCAGCCAACGGCAGCTACGACAACGCAGCCTCCGCCATCGACGGTTTCGAGGAGCTGGGGCAGTCCTCCGGTCTGGTGCTGTACGAGGCCGAACCGCTGCTGCCCGCAGGCACCCACGAGCTCACCGTCACGGGCCTGCACGACCGGGCCCAGGTCTTCGTCGACGGTGCCCCCGTGGCCGTACTCGACCGCGAGACATCGTCGTGCACCGTGGCCGGCTCCGGGCGGCGCGTCCTGCTGGAGCTGCTGGTGGAGAACCAGGGGCGGATCAACTACGGCCCGTTGCTCGGCCAGGGCAAGGGCATCCTCGGCGGGGTGCGCGTGGAGCGGCGGCTGGTGCACGGCTGGACCATGCGCGGGCTTCCCCTCGACGAATGGACACCCGAGGACGTGGCGCGCGCGACGTCCTCGGCCCGGCCCGGTGGTACCACGGGACTGGAGGCCACCTACCCGCCGATCGGGTCGGGCTACTCCCAGCGGAACTTCTGCGACCTGTCCGGCGTGTGGGTCGATCCGGACACCGGTGACTGGTACGGCCTGGTGCACAACGAGTTCACCCGCAGCCGTTCGGCGACGGCATCCACTACGACGCCATCGACTACGCGGTCTCCACGAACCAGGGCAGGACGTGGACCATCAAGGGCCATGTCATCACCTCCCCGTACAGCACCAAGCGGGGTGACGACGCCGCCTTCCCCCCATCAGACCTACCACTACGGTGACGGCGACCAGCGGCTGTTCGTCGACACGGCCTCCGGCTACTTCTACGTCTACTACGGCTCCCGGATCGTGGAGAAGGGCGGCAGATGGAAGGTGTTCCACGGGCACGTGGCCCGCGCCCCCATCTCCGCCAAGATGGCGCCCGGCTCCTGGCGGAAGTGGTACGACGGCTCCTGGTTTGAGCCCGGCGTGGGCGGCAAGGAGAGCAACATGGTGCCGGTGGACTCCGCCAACGGGACCGGGTACACGCCCCCCTCCACGGAGTACGACCCGGCGAACACCGGCACGGTGAGCGAGCAGGTCGCGGCCGGCACGGCCAGCCCGGCCTCGGCGTCACCGGCTACCAGACCGACCAGTTCGACAACTTCTCCCTCACCCCCGGCACTCCCACGCCCTCGAACACGGGCCCGATCACCTCAGCCCTGCCCGGCAAGTGCGTCGAGGTGAAGGACAACTCCAGCGCCAACGGTGCGCCAGTGCAGCTCGCGGACTGTGACGGCGGCTCCGCGCAGGTCTGGACCTGGACCAACGGCATCCTCGTGCACCAGGGCAAGTGCATGGACGTGACGGGAGGGGGCACCGCCAACGGCACCCTGGTAGAACTGTGGGACTGCACGGGCGGCGCCAACCAGCAGTGGGAGCCCCAGCCCGACGGCACCCTCAACAGCGCCCAGTCACGCCGTTGCCTGGATGACCCTGCCGCCAGTACCACCAACGGCACCCAGCTGCAGATTTGGGACTGCAACGGCGACGCCAACCAGCGGTGGACGCTGCCCTCGCAACACGCATCCGGCATGTGACCAGGACGCGGGGCGAGGGAGCCGGCGGGAGCAGCGCGACCGCAGGGGAACCGGCCGTCCCTCTTCATGGTGGTGATGGCATGCCCGGTCCGGAAGGTGGCGTCGGCGACCACCGGGACGTCACAGGGCGGGCGTATCACTGCTGACCAGCACCGACTTCGGATCGTTCGGCACACCGGCCACGGTGTGTCTCAACCTCCCCACCCACACCGGCTCCGCGGTCCGCGACTGCCGGCGGACGCTGGACGGGCGGGGCGTCCCGGACACCAGGCCGCCGCACGGTGTTGATCAGGGCCTCCGGGGCCGACGGCCCCGGAGGCTTCACCGATCCTTGCTCCGTACCCGGATCGCCTTCGCGGTTCTGTCCCCGACGGGGGATTCGGCCGGCAGTGGGTCGTTCAACGAACCGGCCCGGTATGGCGAGCTACTGCACGTTGATCGCGAAGACGTGGATCGGTTCCGCGTCGGGCAGGGTGACCGTGCGGATGGTCTTCCCCGCGGTCAGCGGCACGGAGTTGCCGAACAGTTTGTAGCCGATGCCGAAGTTGGCGGGCCCGGTCGGGGTGTTGCGGTGGCCGGTCGTGACGACCGCCGTCGCGCCGTACTCGGTGCCCGCCGTGCAGCACCAGTTGGGAAAGCCGAGGGTGCCGGTGCTCGTGGTGCCGTCGGTGTAGGTGACCGTGACCTGGCCGGTGGTGAATCCGGCTTCGACGCCGAGGAACCAGAGTTTGGAGCCGCTGCCGGACATTGTGATGGTCTGGCCGGCGGAGGCGACGTTGTCCGGCGTTCCCAGCTTGGTGTCGGGGAAGGCCCAGGTCACGCCGTCCTTGGTGAGCTGGGCGCCGGGGGTGGCACCGGCCGCGGCGAGGGCTTGCGCCGAGTAGCTGTCACCGCTTCCGTCGAAGTCGCCCGTGGTGTAGTTGCCCTCGACTGGGGGACCGGCCTCATTGGTCACGCCGACATTGTTGAAGGCGGTGGCCAGGTTCGGGTAGGGCACATCCGTGACCACCGTGGCATCCGCGGACACGGCGCCTGCGCCTGCGGCCCGGTAGTCGGCGGTCGCCTTCAGGGAGGTGACGGTGGTGCCGGTTTGGCGTCGGGGCCCTTGGCCGTGACGGTCGCGCTCGCCGTCCCGCCGGGCCTGACGTGGCCGAGGGACACCGTCGACGGGCTGACGTTCCAGCCGTCGGGTGCGCTCAGCCGCAGCGTGGCGCCGGTGAGCCCGGTCGGGCCGTGGTCTGCCAGCTCGATCCGCCACGTGGACGTGGGGCCCGTACCTCCGGTCCTGGTCCAGGTGATCGCGGTGGCCGGCTGGACCTGGTGGGCGGTTGCCGTGCGCACCCGGTACAGCACGGTCGCGTGGGCGGGGACGTTCGCGGCGATCGTGCCGGTGGTCTGTGTGGTCCGCTTCGACCAGAGGTCCTTGAGCAGATACGAGGACCCGGCGGGCAGCCCGGCCTTGGCAGTCGTGGTCGTGATGGTCTGCGCCTGGTCCGAGGAGTTGAACAGGGCCACGGCGCGGTCACCGTTCGCGAGGGGCTTGGCGAGGACGTCGTATCCGTCGCCCTGCTGGACGATGCGTCCCTGCAGTCCCTTGGCGTCCTGGTCGACCGCGACGACGTCCTTGTTGCCGAGCACCGCGAGCGCTTCGGGGGAGGCCGTCGTCAGGTCGGTACTGGAGATGAGCGGAGCCGCCATGACCGACCACAGCGACATCTGGCTGCGGACCTCGTCACCGGTGAGCCTGGACTGACCGGCGAGCAGGAAGTCGGGGTCGTTCCAGCGGCCCGGGCTCTGCAGGTCGGCCAGCGCGACGTTGTAGCCGTAGTTGTACTTGATGGATGCCCACTTGCCGCGCGCGGAGGCGGGCTCCATGGCGATGTCGGCTCCCTCCCGCCACAGATTTCCGACCTGAGCCGACCAGCCGATGACGTGGTGCCAGTCGCTCTCGCCCTCGAAGTAGGCGGGCGCGGAGACGGATTCGCCGACGGCTGGAGCGTGGAACTGGGCGACCCCGTCACTGGAGACGTCATCCGCCTCGACTACGACGTCCAGCCCATGCCGGCACCCATCTGCTGACGCGGCCGGCCCGCTGGTCCGGGAGGTGCGCGCTCGTACACGCTGAAAGGCACACCCCGGGACGTCGCCAGGTTCGTCCGCGCTTGGAGGCGTTCGCGGCCGAGATGCTTGGTTCGCCGGCGCGGCGGGGTCAGCAGGCCAAGGGGGGGTTGTATGTGCGCGGGCTGATACTGGACGGCACACGCAAGCCGATGCCGCCGATGGCGGAGCGCCTGGGTGTGGACCACCAGCGCGTCAGTTGGCCGGCATGCAGGGCTGCGACATGCCCTCTCTGGAGTGAATGCGCTGGTCCGTCCGGCGGCGGCAGGGTTTGTGCGTCGACCACGGTCATGTCGGAGGCCGTGCTGCTTGATCACGGTCGTGTCGGGAGGCCGGGGTGGGTTCCGGATTACCGATGAGGCCCTTGCCTTCGGCAGGATGGGCGCATGACCGAGATCCGCACACCCCGTCTCCTCCTCCGTAGCTGGCACGACGACGACCTCGCGCCGATGGCGGACATCAATGCGGACCCACGGGTCATGCGCTGGATCGACGACGGCTCGGTGCGCGACCTGGACCACACGGCCGAGGACATCGAGCGCTGGGAGGAGGAGTGGGACGAGGAGGGCTTCGGACTCTTCGCCGTCGAGTTGCTGGCCTCGGGCGAACTGATCGGCTTCACGGGACTGTTCGTGCCCGAGTTCCTGCCGGAGGTGATGCCCGCGGTGGCGATCAGTTGGCGGATCGGCTCACAGTTCTGGGGCCAGGGATACGCCTCCGAAGCCGCCCACGCCACGCTGGAGTTCGCTCTCCAGGACCGCGGCCTGGACCGCGTCATCAGTATCAACCGGGTGGGTGACAACGCCTCCGAGAACGTCATCCGCAAGCTCGGCTTGGTGCCCGAACGGGAGACGGCACACCCGGTATACGGCTACCCGCTGCGCGTTCACGCCATCGATCTCTCCGAGTTCCAGGCGTGAACAGGCCGAGCCGTCGACCATCACGAGACAGCCAGCCCTGTCCATGCGTCCCCGAGCGCATTGATCGCGACGGTACAGACACCCAGGGACGGATCGTGTCTTCCCGCCGCTGACCTGCGCATTCACGGAACTGCGGCCAGAGCCCTGAAAACGGCCAGGGCTACTCGTCGCCTCACTCGGTCCGGTGTTCAACGGACTGGGGGTTTCAGCGAGCGGCGCGCGCGTTGTCGACCGGGGCCGCCCGCTCGTGGAGTGTGCGGACCGCGCGCGGCCTATCCGCAGGTCCAGGCCGTTCTGCTCCCGGTCGTCCCGAACGTACGCGCCATGTCCGACGCGCCCTTCGCAGCGGAGGTCGACCGCTTCAACGAACTCCTCGCGAAGGTGGTCGCCGAGCCCGACACCCCTCGGTCGCCCCCGCTGCTCGCCTCCCGCCGCGCCGGCTGGGACCTCCACCGCGACACGTACGACGGCACGCACCCGAACACCTCCGGCGAGCACAGGCTCGCGGCCGCCTCCGCCGACGCGGACACACCAGGTGTGGGGCCTGGGCGGCCCGTACACCGCTGAGGCCGAGCCGCACGGGTGACATATCCTCACGTCACCTGCCACGTCCGCGGCCGGGGGGATTCACACGGCCGGGGGCCGGCTCGACACATTGGGGATTCATTGCGTGCAACATCCATAAGCGCCGTACTCATCGGCGCCCTGGTCCTTTCCGCCTCCGCTGTCACCGCTCCGGCCGCATACGCCGCGGAGACCGGTGTGGTGATCCAGAAGGTGTCCGTGAACGGCGGCAAGCCCATCGTCCTCGGCACCTCCCAGACTGAGTCGTTCACCATCTCGGTGGCGGCTTCGGACGACTCCGGGATCAGCAGCAAGCTCGCGTTCTTCCAGATCAAGCGCGAGGTCGGGGACACCTACTGGTCGTACCACGGCACCCCGACGTGCACCGCGAGCAGCGCCACCACCTCCACCTGCAAGCTCGCCTTCAAGCTCGACTCGGGCTGGGGCGTGCCCCGCAACACCCTCGCGGGTCCGTGGAAGGTGGTCGTCCAGCTCCAGTCCAAGGACGGCGATCTCTACAACAACGGCGGCGACATCACCCACCCGGTCCTGCGCCGCGGCAAGCTCAGCGTCGATGCCGGGCCCGAGCCGGTGACCAAGGGCAAGTCGCTCAAGGTCACGGGCAAGCTGACCCGCGCCAACTGGGAAAAGCGCACCTACGCGGGCTACACCAACCAGCCCGTGAAGCTGCAGTTCCGCAAGGCGGGCACCAGCACCTACACGACCGTCAAGACGGTCAAGACCAACTCGACGGGCAACCTGTCGACGACGGTCACGGCCTCGGCCGACGGCTACTGGCGCTGGTCCTTCGCGGGTACCTCCACCACGTCGGCGGTCAACGCCACGGGCGACTACGTCGACGTGCGCTGACAACCCGGCACCGGCCGGTCCGCTCGGCCCGCCCTGGGCCGGGCGGATGGGCCGGGCCATCGACCGTTCCTGCCATGCGTGGGTCAGACGACCCGAGCTGAAGTCCTGACGGGGCATCGCTACCCGGTACGACAAGACCCCGGAAAGCTGCCTCGCCGGCCTCCACCTGCGCGCCTCGATGATCTGGATCAAGAACCTCACCCGTACGACCCGTGCGGCCTGCGTAAGACGCTGGGCGAGCTCAGGCAGGAACCCGCCTTCCCGCGGACTCTCGGGGCGGCCCGCTCCGGCAGGGAGCGCACGGCCGGTCAGCCGGTTGCCTGCGATTCCAGCATTCTCCTGGCCTCGGCGACCACCGCCGGGTCGGTGACGAAGTGCGTGTCCTGCTCGGCGGAGACGCTGGCGGCGCCGAGGGGGATCCACGCGCCCTCGCGGCGGGGTTCGGCGCGGCGCTTCGCGGAGAGGTGGACGGCGGCCACGCCGGCGGTGGTCAACGCGGGGATGTCGGCGGGGCGCACCCCGCCGCCCGCCATCACCTGCACGCCCGGCGCTGCCTCGACCATGGCGGCGAGGCGGGCCAGCCCCTGTCCGGCGGCCGGGGCGCCGCCGGAGGTGAGCACCCGGGTGAGCCCCAGGGCCGGCAACAGCGCGACGGTGGCGACCGGGTCCGCGGTCAGGTCGATCGCGCGGTGCAGGGTCACCTCGACAGGGCTGCCCGCGTCATGAGCCGCCGCGGCGAGGCGGGTGACGGCGTCGGTGTCGAGGCCGCCGTCGGCGGTGAGCGCGCCGACGACCACGCCGGAGGCGCCGGAGGCGATCACGGACCGCACCTCGGCGACCATCAGGGCGATCTCCTCGGCGTCGTGGACGAAGTCGCCCGGTCGGCAGCGGATCAGGACCTGCATCGGCAGGCCTACTGCGGCGACCGCCTCGACGAGCGCGGCCGACGGGGTCAGACCGCCCAGTTCCAGGCCGGTGCAGAGTTCGACGCGATCGGCTCCGTGGTCGAGGGCGACCCGGGCACCGGCCGGTGAGGTGACGGCGATCTCCAGTGCAGGCCGGTGGACCGGTCCAACTGGTCCGGGCCGCCCGAGTCCGGGAACCTCGTCGGCCGCCACCGGTGCCGGGGCCCGGCCCGCACCGCCGGCCCGGGGCGGGCCGAGGGGCCGGGTGGTGTGGTCGGTCATTCGGCGTCCCCGGTGAGCGGCTGGTCGGAGGCCGGGATGATACGGGCTGTCAGGTCCGGGTCGGCCATGTCGCGGTCGAACGGGAACATCGGGCGGCGGATGCGGCGGTGGCCGAGGCGCACCAGGTCCTGGTCGACACCGCCGGGAGTGAGGGCCATCTTCCAGCCGACCGACATGTCGAACAGCTCGGGCTCCAGGTAGCCGATCTTGACGATCACGATGTCGGCGGAGCGCGGGTCGAGGTCGAGGTCGGTGAAGTCGTGCTCGTGGTGGTACGGCTTGCGCAGCCTGGTGAGGATCGCGTACACGCTGCCGACCCGGATGACGACCTCGGTCTCGGCGTCCCGGTCGCCGTGCCGGATCGCGTGGACCACGCCGGTGAGGGTGACGGGGCCGGCGTGCCGGTCGTCGACCTCGGCACCGGCGGTGACGGTGACGGTGGCGCCGACCCCGGCGGCGACGGCGGTCTCGATCGCGGCGGGGCCGGGCACCGAGGCGTAGATGACGGTCGGCCCGTCCTCCTTCTGGAACTCGGGGCGCTCCAGCAGCCGGGTCAGGCCCCAGGTGACGTCACCGGCGCCACCCGCGGTGGGGTTGTCGCCGGTGTCGCTGATGAAGTACGGCCGCTGGTCGGAGGCGAGGGCCTCGTCGAGGAGTTCGTCGTAAGTGCCGGTCGGGGCGACGAAGTCGAAGTCGTGGCGGGCGTTCCAGAAGCCCCGGGCGAGGCGTTCGGCCCCGGCCGAGACCGCCGCCGTGTCGTCGCCGGTGACGACCACGACCGCGCGATTGCGGGGTTCGTCGGCCCAGGCGTAGCCGACCCAGATGGCGGCGTCCGTCACGCCGTCGGCTGCCTCGACCTCGTCGACCGCCGCGTACACGCTCTTCGCGGGTTCGATCCGGGTGGAGGTCTGCTCGCCGGCCAGCAGCACCGGGACCGGCACCCACGCTTTGACCGGGCGGGGGGCGCCGGACGCCAGCAGGTCGACCAGGTTACGGACGGCGCGCTCCTTGGTCTCCATGTGGTCCTCGTGCGGGGCCATCCGGTAGCAGGTGATCAGGTCGCTGCGGTGGGCGAGTTCGCGGGAGACGTTGCCGTGCAGGTCCATCGAGGTGGAGACGATCACGTCGGGGCCGACGGTGGCGCGGATGCGCTCCAGCAGCACAGCCTCGGCGTCGTCGATCCCCTCCACGGTCATGGCGCCGTGGATGTCGTACCACAGGCCGTCCAACCGGGGCAGCGCGGCGAGGCGTTCGATCAGCTCGTCGGTGAGCGCGGTCCAGGCGGCAGCGGTGACGGTGCCGCCCGGCAGAGACTTGCCGACCAGGGCGCCGTGCCATTCGGCGGCCTCGCGCAGTTCCTCGCCGGGGGCGAGGAACGGGTACCGGTCGAATACCGCGGCGCCGCGCGAGGGGTGGAAGGCGGGGGCCTCGGTGCGGGCCGGGGAGAAGGTGGAGGACTCGATGCCGAGGCCGGCGACGGCGATGGCCGGGCGGGCGACGGCGGTGCGGGTGTGCGACATGGCTCCTCGTGCGTGGTGGTGCGGAGTGGGCGGTGCGGGAGGCTCTTTCTGCGGGCCTCGGGCTGCTGCCCGGGGTCCGGGCTCGCACCGCGGGCGGATCCCGGGCCCCGGACTTTCTTCGCCTCCTGCAGGACTTCGTTTCCCGCGGGAGGCCGGCCGCCGGACGACGCCGGTAGCCGTGGGACGCGGCCCGAGGCGGGAGTCCACCCGGTGCGGGGCTTTTTGAACGGGCGTCAGTTTCCAGGAAACGCCACGGTAGGGAACCGGTCCGTGCCGGTGCCCCCGATGTCGCCCAGAGTGCGGGCCAGAGCGCCGGCCAGGGCGCGCTGCAGGGCGAACAGTCCGGCGCCGACCAGTCCGGCGTCGGCGCCGAGGACGGCCCGCTCGATGGTGAGGTGTTCGGTCACCAGTGGGTGGCAGCTCTCGTAGAGCTTGCTGCGCACCGCGGCGACGAACGGTTCGAGGGTGGAGAGGATGCCGCCGAGATAGACGGCGTCCGGGTTGAAGAAGTTGACGTTGGCGGCGAGTACCTGGCCGAGGTGGTCGCCGGCCTTGCGGATGGCGCGGGTGGCTTCCGGGTCGGCGTCGGTGGCGAGTCGTACCACGTCCTCGAGGCCGGCGACGTCGAGACCGCGTTCGCGCAGGATGCGGACGAGCGCGGCGCCGGACGCCACGGTCTCCAGGCAGCCGGTGTGGCCGCAGGAACAGGGGATGTCGGCGGCGCCGTCGATGCGGATGTGCGTGATGTCGCCGGCGGCTCCGGTGGCACCCCGGTAGAGGCGGCCGTCGGCGATGACGCCGGCACCGATCGCCGAGCCGATCTTCACCATGATCGACTGCCGGTGCTCGGCGGGCATGACGCTCTGCTCACCGACCGCCATGCAGTTGGCGTCGTTGTCGACGGCGGCCGGGACCCCGAAGCGCTCCTCCAGCCAGGCAGCGACCGGGAAGCGGTTCCAGCCGGGCATCCGGGACGGCAGGACGACGGCGCCGGCGGTGACGTCCACCGGCCCGGGCAGGGATAGCCCGACGCCCCGAAGCCGGTCGCGTCCCCGCTGCTCGGCGAGGGACTCCAGGTGCTCGGCGAGCCTCGGCAGGGCAGCCTCGGGACCGTCGGCGACCTCGAACGGGACGTTGGCGACGTCACGGACATCGCCGCCCGGGAGCACCACGCCGATCCGGGCATGGCGGCCGCCGACGTCGGCAGCGACGGCGTACTCGTCGTTGCTGCCCGCCCTGAGCACCCTGCGGGGGCGGCCGCCGGTGGAGGACTGGGTGCCCTCCTCGGCGATGAGCCCGCGTTCGACCAACTGGGCCACGGTGAGGGAGATGGTGGAGGCGGCCGTGCCGAGGAGTTCCGCAAGTTCGGCGCGGGACGACGCCTGGCCCGAGGCGACGAGTTCGAGGACCCGCGCGGCGAGGGTGGTCGTGCCCTTCGGCGCGGCGCCCCTCGATGTCGTGCCCTTCGGGGACACGCCCTTGGTGGTCTTGCGGTCCCGTGCACTTATTTCAGTCATGTACGAAGTAACTTCCGCAACGGTGGGTGTGACGGAGACAGTACGCCCGTCCTGGCGGGCAGGGAACAGCTCCGTAGAAGAAGTAGAGAGTGTCGATGCAAAGTAGAACCGCCTCAAATCGGCATATAAGCGCTACTTGAGGCGCCTAGAGGGGGTGGGTGTGACTTTTTTCGAGATTGCAGAAACTTACTTGTTATTAATTCTTGTTTGTTAGTTCAGCGCGCCCGTCGTTGACTGTCGCCATGCACAGCGCCGATCCGCGGCGCCGGCCCGGGTCCCCCCGGGACGTATGCGGGTCGTTCCACTTTGAGGAGAGTCATGTTCCTTGCTCACACGGCGGCCGGCCGCCGCTGGGCCCTCGTCGCGGGTGCCGCCATCACCACTGGCGCGCTGGTCACCGGCTGCTCCGGCGGCGGTACGTCGTCGTCCTCCGGCTCGGCGTCGTCGGACACCATCAACTACGCCCTCCCGGCGAACTTCACGCCGAACTGGATCCTCCCGGTCGGCACCGCCTCGCACCTGAACACCAACAACTCCTCCATATCCCAGGCCGTCTGGGAGCCGCTGATCGCGTACGACGGCTCCACCGGCAAGGTCGGCTGGAACAAGGACAACTCGCTGGCCACCGACGCGAAGTTCGCCGCGGACAGCAAGAGCGTGACGATCACCCTCGGCAATCGTCACTGGAGCGACGGCAAGCAGATCACCTCGCGCGACGTGGAGTTCTGGTTCAACCTGATCAAGGCCAACAAGGCGGACTGGGCAAGCTACAGCCCGGGCAAGGCGCCGGACAACTGGACCTCCTTCAAGACGATCGACGACACGCACTTCACGATCACCTTCGACAAGGCGTACAACCAGGAGTGGATGCTCGCCAACGAGCTGAGCATGATCCGCCCGATGCCGCAGCACGTCTGGGACAAGACCAGCGACTCCGGCGCCGTTTCCGACCTGGACCGGACCGCCGCCGGCGCCAAGAAGGTCTGGACGTACCTCAACGACGCCGCCAAGAAGATCGCCGGCTACGCGACCGACCCGCTGTGGAAGACGATCAGCGGCCCGTACACCATCAAGTCGTTCTCCACCGCGGGCAGGGTCGAGCTGACCGCCAACGCGAAGTACGACGGTGGCGGCAAGGCCAACATCAAGAACGTCAACCTGCTGCCGTTCACCACCACTGACGCCGAGGAGAACGCCCTCCGCGCCGGCACCGTCGACTACGGCTACATCAACGCCACCGACCTGAGCCAGGAGTCGTCCTTCAAGGCCAAGGGCTACTCGGTGAAGCCGTGGACCGGCTGGGCGATCACCTACATGCCGTACAACTTCAACAACCCCACCATGGGTCCGGTGTTCAAGCAGCTGTACGCCCGCCAGGCGATCCAGATGTCGGTGGACCAGACCACCCTCTCGAAGGTGGTCTTCAACGGCACCGCCGTCTCCACCTACGGCCCGATCCCGCAGGGCCAGGACTCGTCCTTCGTCTCCCCGGACCAGAAGAACAACCCGTACCCGTTCGACACCGCCAAGGCGAAGAAGCTGCTCACCGACCACGGTTGGACCGAACAGGGCGGCACCATGGTGTGCACCAGCCCCGGCCACGGCGACAACCAGTGCGGCGCGGGCGTCGACAAGGGCACCAAGTTCGAGATGCAGGTGCTGTCCCAGTCCGGCTCCACCGTGACCGACAACATGATGAGCGCGCTGCAGTCGTCGTTCGCGAAGACCGGCATCACGTTCAGCATCAAGACGGCCCCGGTCAACTCCGTCCTGTCGCAGGCCGGCCAGTGCACCGCCGGCGAGTCGAACTGCAAGTGGCAGCTGTCCTTCTTCGGCACCGCGGGCAGCTGGTACTTCCCCGCCTTCCCGAGCGGTGACTCGCTCTTCGCCACCGGCGGCGGCTCCAACTTCGGCAGCTATTCCAACTCCGAGGTCGACAAGCTGATCAACGAGACCACCACGTCCTCCTCGAACGAGGCGGTGCAGAAGTACAGCGCCGCGCTCGCCAAGGACCTCCCTGTGATCTGGCTGCCGGAGCCCGACTACCAGATCTCCGTGGTCAAGGACGGCCTCGGCGGCTTCGCCCAGGACTCCCTCGCCAACTTCCACCCCGCCATGTGGAAGTGGACCAAGTAGAGCTCCGACGTCGGTGCCCGCGCGGGCACCGACCGGCCGACTGCCCGGGGCGGGCGCGCACCCCTCGCGCGCCCGCGCCACACCGGCACCCACCACGCCGACACCCACGTCGCAGAGACATCCATGTCCAGGTGACGCCCGCGCGCACCACAGAGACGAAGCGACCGGAAAACACATGAGCACTTCCTCGTACCTGATCAGACGCGTCCTCCAGGCCGTCGCGGTGATCGTCATCGTGACGATCGTCGTCTTCGGCCTGCTGCACGCCCTGCCCGGAGGCCCCGCGCGCGGGATCCTCGGGCCGCAGGCCACCGCACAGCAGATCGCCCGCTTCAACCACGAACAGGGCCTGGACAAGCCCCTGCCCGTGCAGTACTTCTACTACCTCGGCCAGCTGCTGCACGGGGACCTCGGGACCTCGTACACCCTCAACGAGCCGGTCTCCCAGCTCATCACCGAGCGGCTGCCGAAGACCCTGGTCCTCACGGTGCTGTCGGCTCTCGTCGGCCTCGCCCTCGCGATCCCGCTGGGCATGTGGCAGGCCGTGCGCCGCAACAAGGCGGTGGACTACGTCTTCACCACGCTGAGCTTCATCGCCTACTCCACGCCCGTGTACTTCCTCGGGCTGATCCTGGTGCTGGTCTTCAGCCAGGAGCTGGGGTGGTTCCCGTCGCAGGCTCCGCAGGGCGAGACGCTGGGCCAGGTGTTCTCCGACCCACAGGCCCTGGTGCTGCCGGTGGCCGCGGGCGCGGCCTCCATGGTTGCGGTGTTCAGCCGCTACATGCGGTCGGCCACCCTGGAGAACCTCTCCGAGGACTACGTCCGCACGGCCAGGGCGGGCGGCTCCCACTCCGGCGCCATCCTGCGGCGGCACGTGTTCCGCAACTCGCTGACGCCCGTGGTCGCCATGCTCGGCTACTACGTGCCCGTGCTCTTCGGCGGTGCCCTGGTCGTCGAGCAGCTCTTCAACTACCCCGGCATGGGGCTGCTGTTCTGGACTGCGGCGCAGTCCTCCGACTACCCGGTCCTGCTGGGCTGCGTCCTGGTGATCGCCGTCGCCACCGTTGTCGGCACCCTGCTCGCCGACATCGTCCAGCGGATCATCGACCCCCGAGTGAAGGCAGGTCGGGCATGAGCGCCGTCCCCCAGGTGGACATGGACCCGGCGAAGGCCGCCGCGCCGCGCGAGGCCTCCGGCGCGCGGCTCGCCGTCCGCCGCTTCCTGCGCAACAAGCTGGCCGTCGTCGGACTCGCCGTCGTGGTCTTCTTCTTCCTGTTCTGCTTCGTCGGTCCGCTGGTGTACTCCACCGACCAGACCCACACCATGCTCCAGCAGGTCAACCTCGCCCCCAGCGGCGCGCACTGGCTCGGCACCGACGCCGTCGGCCACGACGAGCTGGGTCGGCTGATGTACGGCGGCAAGGTCTCCCTGATCGTCGGCCTCGCCGCGGGCGTGCTCGCCACCGTCATCGGCACTCTGTGGGGCGCCGCCGCCGGTTACGCGGGCGGCTGGATCGACGCCGTGATGATGCGGATCGTCGACGCCGGCATCGCCATCCCCGCGCTGTTCATCCTGCTGGTGGTCTCCGCCATCACCACGCCGGGACTGACGGGCCTCGTCGTCATCCTGGGCCTGGTGTCCTGGCTGGTACCGTCCCGGCTGGTCCGCGCCGAGACGCTGACCCTGAAGAACCGGGACTACGTCCTGACCCTGCGCGCCATCGGCGGCACGCACGCCCGGGCGATCCTGCGTCACATCCTGCCGAACTCGGTCTCGACCATCATCGTCGCCGCGACCTTCCAGGTCGCCGACGCCATCCTGCTGGTCGCCTACGTCTCCTATCTGGGCATGGGAGTCCGGCCGCCGCAGACCGACTGGGGCGGCATGCTCTCCGCCGGTCTGACCGCCGCCTACTCCGGCTACTGGTGGCTCATCCTGCCGCCCGGCCTGGCCATCATCCTGGTGGTGTGGGCGTTCAACGCGATCGGGGACGGACTCCGCGACGCATTCGATGTGAGGGGACGCGGATGACCGCCACCACCAAGGGCTCCGCCGCCCGCACCGCGGCGTCCGGCCCGATCCTCGAACTCGACGACCTGGGCGTCGTCTTCACCACCGAGACCGGCCACGTACCCGCGGTCAAGGGAGTGTCTCTCCAGGTCCGACCGGGCGAGACGCTGGCCCTGGTGGGCGAGTCCGGCTCCGGCAAGTCGACCATCGCGCTCGCCGCGATGGGCCTGCTCGCCGGGAACGCCCGCGCCACCGGCAGCGCCGTCATCGCCGGCACCCAGATCGTCGGCGCCTCGGAGAACGGCCTCGCGGCGCTGCGCGGCAAGACCGTCTCCATGGTGTTCCAGGAACCGGCCACTGCGCTCGACCCACTTACCCGGATCGGGAAGCAGATCACCGAGGTGATCCGCAACCACCGCGAGGTGTCCGCCAAGGACGCCGCCGCCGAGGCCGTCGAACTGCTGCGCAGGGTCGGCATCCCCGAACCGGAGAAGCGCGCCCACGCCTACCCGTTCCAGCTCTCGGGCGGACAGCGCCAGCGGGTCGTGATCGCCATGGCCATCGCCAACGAGCCCGTCCTGCTCATCGCCGACGAGCCGACCACCGCCCTCGACGTGACCGTGCAGGCCGAGATCCTCGATCTGCTCCGCCGGCTCGCCGTCGAGACCGGCACCGGCGTACTGCTCGTCACCCACAACATGGGTGTCGTCGCCGACTTCGCGGACCGGGTCGCCGTCATGTACCACGGCGAGATCGTGGAGACGGGATCGGTCGAGGACGTCCTGCTGCGCCCTGCCCACGACTACACTCGGCGCCTGCTGGCCGCCGTGCCCCGGCTGTCCGTCGCCGAGGTCGCGGACGGCACGGGCCGGCTTGCGGCATCCGTGCCGGCCCGGACGAACCGTTCCGCGGCCGAGCCTTCGGCCTCGCCTGCCGCGCCCGGCGGCCCCGAGGGTGAACCGGTGGTGGAACTGCGCGACATCAGCGTGGTGTTCGGCCGCGGCCGGGCCGCCGTGCATGCCCTGGGCGGAGTGTCGTTCCAGGTCGGGCCGGCGGAGACGCTGGGCCTGGTCGGCGAGTCCGGCTCCGGCAAGTCCACCGCTGCCCGGGTCGCACTCGGCCTGATTCCGCCCACCTCCGGCACCGTCTCCCTGTTCGGCGCCGACCTCCGCCGCACCCGCGCCCGGGCCCGCCGCGCTCTGCGGGCCGGCATCGGTGTCGTCCTCCAGGACCCGGTGGCCTCCCTCGACGCCCGGATGACCGTCGGCGAGTGCATCGCCGAACCGCTCCGGGTACACCGTCACGACCTGTCCGCCAAGGACCGGCAGGCCAAGGTCGCCGCCGTCCTCGACCGGGTCCGGCTGCCCCGCGAACTCGCCCGGCGCACGCCCCGCGAACTCTCCGGCGGACAGCGCCAGCGGGTCAGCCTGGCCCGCGCCCTCGTCCTGGAACCCCGGCTCCTGGTCGCCGACGAACCCACCAGCGCGCTCGACGTGAGCGTGCAGGAAGCGGTCCTGGAGGTCATCACCGAACTCCAGGGCGAACTGGGCTTCGCCTGCCTGTTCGTTTCCCACGACCTCGCCGTCGTGCAGCACTTCGCGCAGCGCGTCGTCGTCATGCGCGCCGGCCGCATCGAGGAGCAGGGCTCCACCGGGACGACCCTGCTCCATCCGGAGACCGACTACACCCGCCGTCTGCTGGCCGCCGTGCCGGTGCCCGACCCGGTGGTGCAGCGAGGCCGCAGGGCCGAACGCCTGGCCACCCTCGCGGCTGGCCGTACGGAGGCCCAGGCGTGACCGGACCCCTTCTCTCCCCCCACACTCCGCAGGAACCGGCCATGCTCACCACCCCCCGCCCGCTGTTCGCCGGCATCGACATCGGCGGCACCACCACCCAGGTGGTGGTCTGCTCCGACGACCTGACCGTCCTCGACCGCGCAGAGGTCGTCACCCCGGCGAACGAGGGCGGCCGGGCCATGGTCGGCGCCGCGCTCGACGCGCTCGCCCCGCTGCTGGCCCGCACCCCGGGCCGCCTGGTGGGCGCCGGAATCGGCGCCGCCGGTGTGGTGGACTCCGCGAACGGCCGCATCCTGGTCGCAAGCGACTCCTTCCGCGGCTGGGCCGGCTTCGCCGTTACCGCCGCCGTCGAGGAGGCCCTCGGCGTCCCGGCCTTCCTGGACAATGACGTCAACGCCTTCCTCTACGGGGAGGTCTGCGGCGGAGCGGTGCGCGGCGAGGCCGACGTCCTCGGCATGACCCTGGGGACCGGGGTCGGCGGCGCTCTGTGGACCAACGGCGCCCTGTACGCGGGTCCGCACGGCGCGGCCGGCGAGATCGGGCACATCCCCGGCTTCGGTGACCTGCCCTGCTCCTGCGGCGGACGCGGCCACCTGGAGACGTTGGCCTCCGGCCGCTCCATCGGGACTCGTTACGCCGACCGCACCGGCCACCGCCTCACCGCCCGCGAAGTCGCCGAGGCCGCCGCCCGAGGGGACGAGGACGCATCCGCGGTGTACCGAGCCGCGGGAGCGGGCATCGCCCGCGCGATCGTGATCACGGCGGGCATCGTGGACATCACCACGGTGGTCGTCGGTGGCGGTGTCAGCCGCGCCTGGCCCCTGCTGGAGCCCGTCATCCTGTCCGCCCTCGCCGCCGACCCCCCGGTCAGCGGCCACCCCGTCCGCCTGGTCCAGGCCGCCCTGGCCTCCGACGCCATCCCGGTCGGAGCCGCCGCCCGCGCCCGACGCGAACTGGCCTGAAGGCATCCTCAGGTCACGTCGTCATTACCCGTCGGCGCGGGCAGGGCCTGACTGGCGGACACCGATTCCACTGCGCCGATGTCCTGCGGCGTGAGGTCGAGGTCGGAGGTCTCGTCGTCACCGGGTGCCGCTGCCTCTCTTCGGGCCTTGCGCCGGTCATTGAGAAGCGAGAAGACAACGGAGGCGAAATAGAGCACCCAGATCGGCGCGGCCAGCGCCAGCATGGTCAGCGGGTCCGTGCTCGGCGTCGCCACAGCCGAGAAGACCGTGATCCCCACGATCATGCCGCGCCACCAGCCGAGCATCCGCCGGCCGGACAGCACTCCGGTGAGGTTCAGCATCACCAGCAGCAGCGGCATCTCGAAGGAGAGACCGAAGACGACCACCATGCGGGTGACGAGGTCGAGCAGATCGTCCAGCGGCAGCAGGTTGTTCACCCCGTGCGGGGTGAAGTCGATCAACACCTTCGCGGTCGTGGGCAGCACCTTGTAGGCGAAGAAGGCGCCGCCGAAGAACAGCGGGACGCCCGCGCCGACGAACGCGTAGGCGTATGTCCGCTCGTGCTTGTGCAGGCCGGGGGCGACGAACGCCCACAGCTGGTACAGCCAGACCGGCGAGGCCAGCACGACGCCGGCCATCAGGGACACCTTCAGCGCCAGGGTGAAGGGCGCGAGCAGACCGTTGATCGTGATCCGCGCGCAGGTGGTGTCCGCGGTCTGCCGGGCCAGATCGGCGAAGGACGTCGGGCAGCCGACCGAGTCCAGCACCGGCCTGGTGAAGAAGTTCACGATGCCCTTGTAGTGGAAGGCCACGGCGATCGTCACGACCAGGATGGCAAGGACGGCCTTGGCGAGCCGTTTGCGGAGCTCACGAAGGTGCTCCGCGAGCGGCATCCGCCCCTCGGGATCCTTCTCCTTGCTGCGGGCCGACTGGGGCACGCCTCGTCCTCATCTCGTGCGGCAGACCGGAGACGACCGGCCCTGCGTGCGTAGTTGATTGTCTCCGTCACCCGGTGGGGCGCGAGCGCGCTACGGCGCCGATTGCGGCCCGTGGTGCTCCGGCCAAGACGCCGACCGATACCGCAGACAACGGACGCGGGCGGCCCGACCGTGCAAGAGGTGAGCCGGCCGGGGAGGCTTCGGGCAGCGTCTCGTGCGGGGATGAGCCAGGGGTGCGCAGGACCGGGCTCGGTCTCAGTCGCTGGTCGTGCTGTCCGTGGGCGCGGTGCGGGCGGCGGCGGTGTCTCCGGGAGCGCCCGAGATCGTCCGCGGTCCCGGTCCCGGTGCAGGCTCGGGGCGTGGCTCGTTCGAGGCGCCGTCGTCCTTCATGGCCTTGGTCTCGCTCTTGAGGATCCGCATGGACCTGCCCAGCGCCCGGGCCGTGTCGGGCAGTTTCTTCGAGCCGAAGATCAAAACCACCACCGCGACCAGGATCAGCAGGTGCCAGGGCTCCAGCGCATTGCGGAACATCGTCACACCACCCCTTCGAACGCGTCGCCCGTCGCCGCCGCAACCGCGGGGAGCTCGACCGGTACGGCGAGGCGCGGTTCGCCGCCTGTGACCCGCATGGCCACCTGCGCCGGCTGCCCGGCTCGCGGAGTGTGTGGAGGCGTTTGGGCCGGATGGACGCCCTGCCGCTGCCCCTGGGAGCAAACACGTTCGGGCACGGGGAACAGCCGATGGGTCTTCGCGTTCGGCCACGGTGCGTTCATCGGCTTTCCCTGACGTGACCGTTCCTGTCGCGGACCGGCGTGATGCTCACGCATGGCTGTCGGGCATGGGAGGCGAGGCGAGGGGAGTGGGCCGGCTGCCGCGGGGGAGTGCCGGGTGTCGATGTCCTTGCGGTTCATGTGTCCTTCTCCTTGTCGGATCGGGGTCGATTCAGTTTCTGGGGCGCCCGGCAGCCGTCCAGGCGGCGTACTCCTGGCGGACGTAGAGGCGGTGGCCCGGGGCGAGCGTCATCGCGTCGGGGTGGTGCGGGCCGGCCACCAGTTCGGGATGGCGACGGTCGTGCAGGACGAGTTGCCCGGCGGTTTCCGCGGCGGCTGCGTCCGGGCCGGGGCCGGGGTCGTCGAGGGCCATCCGGTCCATGAGGGCGGCCCGTCGGAGCAGCCAGGCGCGTTCGGCGGCCGTCGCATCGACCAGGGGACCGGTGACGGGCCTGGCCTGGCGGCCCTCACGTTCGGCCCCGAGAGCGAGCACGTGGCGCATCTCGCGGCGCAGGTCCGGCGCATTCGCGTACGCCTCGTGCGGGGGCGGGGCGTCGATGCCCTCGCCGCTGTTCGGGGTGACGTCCATGCTCACACCTCCGCCGGTACGCAGGGGCCGGCGCCGCAGCGTCGACACAGCACCGTGTCGTGGTCGGGGTCGCCGTGATCGAGGGCCGATGGGTGTGCCGCGGACCGCATGGGCACCCGGGCCGGGCCCGGGCAGCCGTCGACGGGGCACGGCTTGTGGGTCGTGGAGGCCCACTCGGCGGGGTCGTCGGGTGACCCGGCGCCGCAGCCGCCCCCGGTGACCCGTCGCTGTGCTGCGGTGCCCGCCCTGGCGAGGGGCCGCAGTTCGTGCGGAACGCCCGGCTCGGTCATGGCGAGCACCTGAGGCAGGCGCGGACCTCGCGGCCGCTGCGTGTCTGGTGGACCTCGGTCGACTGGGCGAGGTACTGGACGATGCCGGTGCCGCGGCCGTGTTCGTCGGGGGCGGTGTCGGGGCGATCGCGCTCCACGGCCGTGCCGGAGTCAGTGACCACGATGTGCAGAGTGCCGTCGTCGAGGACGAGCAGCAGGGTCATGCGCTCGCGGCCGTACTGGGCGGCGTTGGCGGCGAGTTCGTCGACGATGAGAACGGCGGAGTCCCGCTCGCTCGCGGGCACGCTCCAGGTCTCCAGCAGATCGGCCGCGAAGTGACGAGCAGCGGAGACGTGCGCCTCCTGCGCGGGCAGGGTGAGCAGCGCCTCGTGGCGGCAGGGCTGGCCGAGCAGTGAACTCGGGCGGGGGGAATCGGTCACGAACATGGTCTTCTGGCTCTTCTGTGGATGTGCGGAGAGCGGAACGGGGGGACACCACCGACAACTTCGGGGTCGGTCGGTAGGCCGGATCCTGAAGGGCGCGCTCATTCAGTTCCACGGGCGACGCATGCCGAACGGTTCGAATCGTGCACGGCTTTTGCCCGACTTCTTGTGGGTCACGTCAATGCCGGCGGTCTGGCTGGGCTCACTCGCCTCCGCCAGGGCTCGATGCCGCACTCGCCGCCGTACGCTCACACCCGACAGCTGTCGTCATGTCACTGGGCGGCCAGGCCGCCCAGTGACATGACGACTCCGGCATCGCCTCACGCCTGGATTGTGACCAGCTTCTGACCGTTGTCTGCGAGGATCTCGAAGTGGTCGATGGCTCCCGGGGACATGGCAACCGCCCCTGGGATCGTGGTGCCGGGAGGGTACTCGCCTGCCCGCCAGGTAGCGCCGTCCGTTCTGACTCCGCCGGGTCCGACCGCCTGCAGCCGGCAGGTGATTCCGGCGGGTGCCCCCTTGGCGGAGACCTGCAGGACACTGCCCCAGGCAGAGGGCGAGACCTTCACCGAGGCGGAGACGCCGGTGGTGGGATCGCTTCCGGAGAAGGTGCGCCAGGCCGTGGGCGCGGTCGGCCCGGGCGGCGTCGCCACGCTGCCCACGGTGCCGATGGCCGCCAGCCAGGTGCCGCCGGCCGCTGCCGCGATGAACGTCAGCGAGGCGGCCGCGCCGGCCAGTTGCAGACGCCAGGTCCTGCGGCGCCGGGCCGCGGCCTGCTGGAGCAGCCTCTCCAGCACACCCCCGGCCGGCGCCTGCGGCACCGCGGGCGCGGCGGGCCGTTCGGGCAGGGAGCCCTGCGCGCTTTCGGCTGCCCGTGCCACCAGCCGGTCGGCCAGGTCCCCGTCGGCCGTCGGCACCCTCTGGCCTGAGGCTTCGGCGTCGGTCACCGTCGCCAGCAGCGCAGGCAATCCCGCCAGCTGGGCGTGTTCGGTCCTGCATTCGGCGCATTCCGTGAGGTGGGTGCGTACCCGTTCCCTTTCTGCCGAGGGCAGCGTGCCCAGGACGTATCCCCCCAGCGCCAGCCGGAGGGCGTCGTGCTCCGCACTCATGGCCGCCACCTCCTGCCCGCCACGGTCATGGCTCGATGCCCCGTTCCTGCAGCGCCAGCCGCAGGGCGTGCAGGGCGTAGTACGTCCGTGACTTCACGGTGCCCAGCGGGATGCCCAGCACCGCTGCGGCCTCCGCCATGGTCCGCCCCCGGTAGTAGGTCTCCAGCAGGACGGCGCGGTGGTCCGGGGACAGCGACCGGACGGCGTCGGCCACCGCCCAGCTCTGCAGTGCCTGCTCGATCTGGTCCTCGCCCGGCGTCTGCTCGGCGGCCCGCTGAAGGGCCTCGCCGCCGACCTCGGCGGGCCTGGACTGCCGGGCCCGGTGGGCGTCGATGACCAAGTGCCGGGCGACCGTACACAGCCATGCCCGGGCCGGGCCCCGTGCAGGATCGAACGCGGCGGGATGCTGCCACGCTCGTAGCAGCGTCTCCTGCACCACATCCTCCGCCCATTGCCGATCTCCTGAGGTCAGTCGCAGCACGTAGTGGAACAGGGCTCCTGCATGCTCCGCGTACAGCGTGCGCAGCAGTTCCTCATCTGCGGTCGAAAGCGTCCCTTTACCAGAGACACGGTGCGCGGAGCGATCCGGATCGGTCCGTGGACCGTGTTTTCGGGAACTCCAGTGCATAAGCCGATAATCGCGCACATGCATCGCTTTGTCCCGTGACGCACGGGTCGATCTCGGTTACGTTCTGTGAGAATCAGGTGATATGTCCCTGTCGGACCTTGTGGTGCCACCAGGGCCAAGGGTGCGCGGCGCCCGGGAGGCCGACTGATCTGCGGCGATGTCAAGAAATCTCATAAAAAGTGCATATCTGCCGAACCGTGGGACCCCCGCCGTCCGTGGAGCCGGACAAGAGCCGATTCACACGCGATTCCTCGTCGATTCCCTATGCGACAAAGGATGGATCAGAGGTGACGGAGACACACCACGCGACGGACACGCCCCTGGCGCCGGCCAAGCTCACCCCGCCCCCGCGCATCCAAGCAGGCGCCACCGCGCAGTCTCCGCCCGTGCCCAGCGCCCACCACGGCGACGGCTCTACGCGCACAGCGATCGAGGGCCGCGCAGTCACCGGGACGGAACTCCGCCCGGCCCGGCGTGCGCACCACCCGTATGGGCACCGCCGGCCTGCCCCGGGTCACTCGCGGCTCCCCATAGGGGAACTGCCGCATGCCGCCCGCACCTTCGCGGCACGCAAGGGCGGATGTGCGGCGCGCGGTACGTCGGGCGAGCCGCCGGCCCGGGGCGGCACCCATGCTGGTTCGCCGGGTCCGAGACGGGCGCACGCCCATGAACACGGCATCCACCACGGCATCCACCACATATTCCTGCGGTGACGTGCGCCGAGCCGGCGCAGTCCCCGTCTCCGCCTGATCAGTTAAGGAACGGACACCATGCACCTGAACTTTCGCACACCAGGCCGCCGATCACGCGCTGCGGCCGGGCTGGCTGTCGCCGTCATCGCCACCGCCGGCGCGGTGGGGGTCCTCAGCTCATGCGGCCAGTCGTCGCACTCCTCGGCCGGCGGAGGCGGCGCCATCACACCCGGTCCGGGTCAGCACCGGACGGCAGGGATGCCCGGCGACACGGGGCCGGGGAAAGGCTCCGCTCCCGGCGCCTCGCCGATGCCCGGTATGAGCATGCCCATGAGTCCCTCGAGCACGGGCGCGCCGGCCGCGCCGGTGACCGGGAACGCGGTGGCGATCAAGAACTTCGCATTCTCCCCGGCCACGCTGAAGGTCAAAGTGGGCACGAGGGTGACGTGGACCAATCAGGACACCGACCCCCACACCGTCACCAGTGCCGGATCGGGCGGCCCGTTGCGTTCGGCCGCCCTGGCCACCCACGCCACCTACACCTACACGTTCACCAAACCCGGCACCTATGCCTATCTCTGCACCATCCATCCGTTCATGACCGCCACTGTGGAGGTGACCCGATGACCGACCACTACGACAGTCATGACGGAGCACTGGCCGACGACGCCGGTCAGCCCGATACCGAACACTGTATGACTCGGCGTCAACTCATCAGGCACGCAGGGTGGTTCGGCGGCGCGGTGGTGCTCACCGTGGCCGGCGGAGAGGTGATCAGCCACATCGCCGGCTCCCGGAACACCAACGTCGGGGCCGCGGCCGGGGACGCCGCAGCGGGTAGCGGCGCGCTGCGGTTCGTGCAGGTCTCCGACAGCCATATCGGGTTCCAGGGCCCGGCGAACATGGATGTGGCCGGCTCCTTCACCGAAGCGATCAAGCAGGTCAACTCGCTCGGATTCAGACCTGACTTCGTCATGCACAGCGGCGATCTGACCCACCTGTCCACGGCCGGGCAGTTCGACCAGGTCAGGCAGATGATGGCCGGAATGAAGACGGACCGCGTCTTCACTGTGCCGGGCGAGCACGATTCCATCGGCGACGCCGGCCGCGCCTACCGGCGGACCTTCGGCATGGGCACGCTCGGCGACGGCTGGTACAGCTTCGACACCCACGGCGTGCACTTCATCGCCCTGGTCAACACCCTGAGCCTGGAGAAGCTCGGCCACCTCGGCACCGACCAGATCGACTTCGTACGCAAGGACATCACCGGACTGTCGTCGGACACCCCCATCGTGGTCTTCAGCCACATCCCGCTGTTCGCCATGTACCCGAAGTGGGGCTGGAGCACCGACGACGCCCTCAAGGTCATCGCCCTGCTGCGCCGCTTCTCCTCCGTCACCTGTCTCAACGGGCACGTCCACCAGTTGTTCACCAAGACAGAGGGCAACATCACCTTCCACTCCGCCACCACCACCGCCTACCCCCTGCCCAAACCGGGCCGCGCCCCCGCCCCCACCCCGCAGGTCGTCCCCGCCCGGCAGCTCAAAGAGGCACTCGGCATCCGCAGCGTCGGCTACCGCCAAGGCGACCGCGAACTGGCCATCAAGGACCAGAGGCTGGCATGAACACCCAACGATTCCTCGCCCCCACCCTGCGGTGGATGACCGCCGCGACCCTCGCCGCCAGCGGATACATTCACGCCCAGCTCTACATCGACGGGTACCGCTTCATCCACATCATCGGCCCCCTGTTCCTGCTCCAGGCCAGCGCGTCCTTCGCCCTCGCCGCCCTGCTGCTGATCGGGACACCGCCCCTGCTGCTGAGGACCGCCGCGGCAGGCGTCGCGCTCGGCGCTCTCGGCGGCTTCGCCGCTTCGCGCACCGTAGGGGTGTCCGGATTCACCGAGCACGGTCTGCGGCCCGCGCCACAAGCCGTCCTCAGCCTCCTCGCCGAAACCGGCACGCTGCTGCTCCTCGCCATCTGGCAGATGACCGTGACTCGTGCCGCGGCAGGCAACCCCGCGCTGCCCGACCGACCGTCAGGACACCCAACCGGGCCACCACCCGCACGCCACCCGACTGAACCACCGCCACGAAGCCGCCCGGTCGGCTAACCGCCGCTGGAGACCGTCGTCGAGGTGCTGCCCATGGACGGCGAGGCGCACCGCTGGACACTCCACCGCCCCGCCGGGCAGATCACCGAGAACGAGCTGCGGGCCACCCTGCCCCACCACCGACCGAGCCGACCGGAACCTGACCTGACTGCCCCTGAATCCCGAGAGCTGCGCGACGAGCGGCTTGCGGTCACCGTGCTGACCGACGCTCGCACGAGTAGCGCTCCCAACGGGTGGCGAATCTCGATCCCGGCGCCGCGGCCGCCACCTCGGCCGCGTCGGGCGCTGTGTCCACATCGCGCAGGAGCGGCAGGTCGCGCACCCGAAGGCCCGCCCCGGTGAGGCGGTGGCGCTGGGCGACGCCGGTGTGCGCGGTGGACATCGGAATGCCGCGCAGCAGCGCAGGATCGGGCTCGGCCAGGCCGAGCGCCCAGAACCCGCCGTCCTCCGCTGGACCGAACCACGCGTCGCACTTCCGCCACGCGCCGGGATCCAGTGCGGGGGCGAGGAGCTCCGGGGTGAGCTGCGGGGTGTCCATGCCCACCAGCAGGGCAGGGCCGTCCGCCACGGCGGCGAAGGCCGCGGCCAGCCGCTCGTCGAGGCCACCGGACGCCTGCGGGATCACCTGGATGCCGGGCGGCAGCCAGCGTCCGGGCGTGCCGTCCAGGAAGAGCACCCGGCGGCGGGCCGGGCAGCGCAGCACGGTTTCCAGCGTGTCGGCGAGCGCTGCCTCCGCCAGCGCAGCCGCCTGGGCAGGGGTGAACGGCGGGGTGAGCCGGGTCTTGACGTGTCCAGGCCGCGGCTCCTTGGCGATCACCAACAGCGCGGTCAGCCCGACCTCGTTCTCGGGCCTCGGCCCCGCCGGGCCGCTCACCGAAGTGCTCCCGCCGGAATCCGCGGCGGCTCGCTGAGCACCGCGCGCATGTCGCGCACCGCGTGCCAGGTGCCACGCCAGGTGCCCGTGACCTTGGAACGGCCGGAGCGCGGGTAGTACGGCACGTCGACCTCGCGCACCCGCCATCCGGCGTCGGCGGCGCGGATCACCATCTGCAACGGGTAGCCCGACCTGCGGTCGGTCAGGTCCAGGTCGAGCAGGGCCTCCCGGCGGGCCACCCGCATCGGGCCGAGGTCGTGCAGGCGCAGGCCGGTGCGGCGGCGGATCAGCCGCGCCAGCTCGCGGTTGGCGAACCGAGCGTGCACCGGCCAGGCTCCGCGCGTCGTCGGCCTGCGCCGCCCGAGCACCAGATCCGCCTCGCCGTCCAGGACGGGCCCGGCCAGTGACGGCAGCAGTCCCGGGTCGAGGGAGGCGTCACAGTCGCAGAAGCAGACCACGGGCGCGGTGGCAGCGCGCAGCCCGGCCGCGCAGGCGGCGCCGAAGCCGCGCACCGGTTCGCCCACGACGCGCGCGCCCAGCGACGCGGCGACCTCGGCGGAGCCGTCGGTCGAGCTGTTGTCGACGACCAGGGCGCGCCAGCCGGGCGGTATCCGCTCCAGCACCCAGGGAAGGGCGGCTGCCTCGTTGAGACAGGGCAGCACAACGTCCACAAGGGGGGCCCGATGGCTCTCGGTCACGTCTTCCAGAGTACGGAGATCCGTGGGATGACGCGCCCGGATCACCTGCCTGCGCGCCGCCGTTGCCGTGCCGCGCAGGCAGCTGGCGTCGCCGTCTTCGACGCCGGCCGGCGGGGTTCGGACGCCGGGTGCCTCAGGCCGATGCGGGCCGCTACGGTTCCGGTGGCCGTGCGCTCGAGGCCGTCTCCCACGCGCGCCTTACCGAGGCATCGACGCCCGGCCGCGCAGGGGGGCCTTCGCGAACTCCCGCACGCCGTCGGCGAACGGGACCCGGGGCAGCCAGCCGAGTTCCGTGCGCAGCCGTGACGAGGAGGCGGTGATGTGGCGGACGTCGCCCAGCCGGTACTCGCCGGTCACCACGGGCTCGGGCCCGCCGCAGGCGCCGGCGAGCGCGGTGGCCATCTCTCCCACGGTGTGCGGGCTCCCGCTGCCGACGTTGTAGGCGCGCAGCGTCCAGGCCGGGATCGCGGTGCCGACCGCGCCGAGCGCCGCCAGGTTGGCGGCGGCCACGTCGGCGACGTGGACAAAGTCCCGGAGCTGGCCACCGTCCTCGAAGACCCGGGGCGGCTCGCCGCGCGCGAGCGCGGATCGGAAGAGCGAGGCCACCCCGGCGTACGGGGTGTCGCGCGGCATGCCCGGCCCGTAGACGTTGTGGTAGCGCAGGGCGACCGCCCGGCCGCCGGTGGCCCGCGTCCAGGCTGCCGCCAGGTGCTCCTGGGCGACTTTCGTCGCGGCGTAGACGTTGCGCGGGTCGGGCGGCGCGTCCTCCGGCACCGGGCCCGGGGTGAGCGGATCGCCGCAGCGCGGGCAGACGGGCTCGAACCGCCCGGCGTCCAGGTCGGCGACCCGGCGCGGGCCGGGCCGGACGGTCCCGTGGCGGGCGCACTCGTAGCGGCCCTCGCCGTAGTACACCATCGATCCGGCCAGGACGAGGTCGCTCACCCGCCGTCGGGCCATGGCCGTGAGCAGGACGGCGGTGCCCAGGTCGTTGCGCCCCACGTACTCGGGTGCGTCGCCGAAGTCCCGGCCCAGGCCGACCATCGCCGCCTGGTGACAGACCGCGTCCACCCCGAGCAGCGCCTCCTCGACCACCGCCCGGTCCCGTACGTCGCCGCGCACGAGCGCGACGCCGGGCGGGAAGTGCGGCTCGGGCCACCGCACGTCCAGCACGCGCACCCCGTGCCCGGCCTCGAGGAGAGCCCGGACGACGTGCGAGCCGATGAACCCGGCCCCTCCCGTGACAAGGACCAGCACGCCTTCGAGGCTACGGCGGATTCGGACACGCGGCGCCGCGAGACCGTCCGGCGCGCTCGCGGCTGCCACTGTGGCGGGTGTGGGAGTACGCACGCTCTGCGCCACGGCACTGCTCGCCGCCCTCGTCGCCGTGGTCGCCGCAGCGGTCCGCATCGGCGGTGATCTCGGTCGTCCGGCCGCGCTGCTGTCCTGGTATGCCGCCGCGTGGGTGCTGTTCGCCGGGGCGGCGTGGGCGGTGCGGCGGGTGCCGGTGCGCACCGCCGTGGCGCTGATCCTGGCCGGTGGGATCGCTGTGTGTGTGGCGGCGCTGTCGGCTCCGCCGCGCACCAGCGACGACATGTACCGCTATGCGTGGGACGGCCGCGTGCAGGCCGCGGGAGTCTCTCCGTACGCCCACCCGCCGGACGCGCCACAGCTTGCCCGGTTGCGTGATCCGTGGCTCTTCCCCGCCGGGACCGCGTGCCGTGGGTGGGACCTCCACCCGGTGGCGGGTGCGTGCACGCACATCAACAGGCCCTCCGAACGCACGATCTATCCGCCCGTGGCCGAGGGGTGGTTCCTGCTGGTGCACGCCGTCTCCCCGGCGGGCGGGCGGCACAAGCCTCTGCAACTCGCAGGTGCGATGCTCGCGCTCGCCACGACGGTGGCGCTGCTGCTGGTGCAGCGGCGGACGCGCGGGGACGTGCGGCGGGTGGCGCTGTGGGCGTGGTGTCCGGCGGTGCCGTTCGCCGCGGTCAACGACGCCCATGTGGACACGCTCGGAGTGCTGTTCACGGTGACCGCGCTCGGCACGGCCGCGCGAGCGCGCCGTGGAGCGTTGCTGGGGGCGGCGATCGCCGTCAAGCTGCTGCCCGTGCTCGCCCTCCCAGGTGCGCTGTCGGGGGTGCTGGCTCCCGGGCGTGGCCCGCGTGCCCGGGTGCGGGAGGCGGCGAGCGTGCTGCTCGCCGCCGTCGGTGTCGTGGTGTTCGCCTATCTTCCGTACCTGCTGGCGTCCGGTTCCGCGGTTCTGGGTTATCTCCCCGGGTATCTGCGGGAGGAGGGGTACGAGCCGGGCGGCGTCGGCCGGTTTCGGCTGCTGCGGCTGGTGCTGCCGGACGCCTGGGCCGGTCCGGCCGCCGCCGCACTGGTGGCGCTCAGCGCCTGGCATGTCCTGCGGCGAGGTGATCCAGAGCAGCCGTGGCACGGATCGCTGCTGGTCACGGGCACTGCGCTGCTGCTCACCTCGCCCGCGTACTACTGGTACGCGCTGCTCGTCGTGGCCCTGGTGGCCCTGGGCGGCCGGGGGGAGTGGCTCGCCGTTGCCGCCGCGGGCACCGCGCTGTATGTCGCGGACGCACTGCAGTGGCATGGTGTCCAACTCGCCGCGTACGGGCCGGCCGCCGTGGCGGTGCTTGCCGGCGCATTTGTCCGGGCGCGGGCTTGTGGAGGCAAGGACCGGCGGCGGGACGGTGCGTGAGGGCTGAGGTGCCTGCCGCATCGGGTGTGCGGGAGTCATCGACGGCGGCGTCGGAAGAGGACCATCCGCAGGACGGTGAAGCGCACCACGGTCACCAGAGCGAAGCTCGGTGCGAGCACCAGGGTCTCCGCCGCCGGTGAGGCGGTGGGCCGGTAGTGGCGGAAGAGCAGGACGGCGCCTGAGGTGACCAGGTACGCCAGGACGAACAGGCCACCCGCGGCCAGATGCGCCTGGAGGACCCGGACCGCGGACCCGCGAAAGGTCAGCCGGCGGTTGGCCTCCGTGTTGAGGACGGTGACGACGAGAAGAGAGGCGAAATTGGCCAGGACGGGCGGCGACCCGTGGCGCAGAACCCAGTACAGCAAGGCCTGGGCCACCGTGGACGCGACGCCGATCACGACGAACCAGATCACCTCTCTGGTCAGCGCGGGGCGGCCGGGCCGGGTGGCGGCGCTGCGCTGTGCGCTGAGGCGTCGCACCTCACCATCATGAGGCCACCGTGCGACCCGTCGAGCCGTGCGGAGCCCCGGTTCGGCCGTTCGGCTGACGCCCGACACCCGCATGCAGGCCTGGCACGGAAAGCCCACCGGATCTGTGCCAGTTTGTGGCTGACGACCACAGACGCGGACGGCGCGGCGGGATGCGATCCCCCCTCTGAGAGTCGGCCCGGGCAGAGGAGGCAGCCGATGGACAGTGGCGGACGGCCGCCGTCCCCGGAGCCCGGCGGGCCTCAGCGCCCGAGACCGGGCGAGGGTCACGCGCCAGGGCGCCTCGAGCGCGTTCGCGCTGCCATGGCCGCGCGGGCCACCAAGGAGGCCGCTCGTATCCGAGCTCTCGTGCGGCGGGTCGAGAGGACTCCTCCGCCCCCGGGACCGTTCCGTCCCGGCTTCTGGCGCAGTCCTCTCCGCGGGCCCTGGCTGACGTCCGTGTTCGGCCTGGTGCTGCTGATCGGCATCCCGCTTCTCTTCGTCACCGGGATGCTCTCCTACGCCTCCTACAACCCGGGACTCGGCCGCATCAACGACCAGACGCCGGACAAGGGCCTGCTGGGCTTCTACCTCTTCGACTGGCCCACACATCCGTACTGGCTGTACCGGCTGACCCAGGGCGTGCACGTGACCCTCGGCGTGGTCCTGGTGCCCGTGCTGCTGGCCAAGTTGTGGTCGGTGATCCCGAAGCTGTTCGAGTGGCTGCCGGTCCGCTCCGTCGCCCACGGACTGGAGCGGTTGTCCCTGCTCATGCTGGTCGGCGGGGTGATCTTCGAATTCGTCACCGGCATCTTCAACATCCAGCTCTTCTACGTCTTCCCCGGCTCCTTCTACACCCTGCACTTCTACGGCGCCTGGGTCTTCATCGCCGCCTTCGTCGTCCATGTGTGCCTCAGACTCGGCCGGATGACCCGCGCCCTGCGCTCCCGTAGCCTGGCCGCCGAACTGCGCACCGACCTCGCCCACACCCGGCCCGAGCCCCCCGACCCCGACGGCCTGGTCTCGACCGCTCCCGGGCCGCCGACAATGACCCGGCGTGGCGCGCTCGCCATGGTGGGAGGCGGATCGCTGCTCCTCCTGGTGGTCACCGCGGGACAGAGCATCGGCGGCTGGCTGCGGAGCACCGCCCTTCTCGCGCCGCACAACCGTACTCCGGGCAGCGGCCCGAGCGGCTTCCAGATCAACAAGACGGCCGCTTCCGTCGGCGTCACCCCCGCGCACGTCGGCCCCGGCTGGCGGCTGGAGATCCACGGCCCCGGTCCGACGCTCGTCTTCACCCGCGCACAGCTCCTCGCGATGCCCCAGCACGCCGCCGCACTGCCGATCGCCTGCGTGGAAGGGTGGTCCACCCCCAACCAGCAGTGGAGCGGCCTTCGGCTGGCCGACCTCGCTGCCCTGGCGGGCCTCCCCGACGCCGGAAGCGTCCTGGTGGAGTCCGTTCAACCCCCCGGCCCCTACAGCTCGGTGGTACTGCGGGGCAACCAGATCCACGACCTCCGATCGCTGCTCGCCCTGCACGTCAACGGCGCGGACCTCTCACTCGACCACGGCTACCCGGCCCGCGTCATCGTCCCGGCCAACCCCGGCGTGAACAACACCAAGTGGGTGCACCGGCTCACCTTCAGGACCTGACCATGGCACGCTTCGTCCGCTGGTACGGCTCCGGCCCGCTCCACCTTCTCGTCCTGATCGCCTCGTTCGCCCTCACCGGCTACGCCCTGGTACGCCTGTTCGCGGTCCGCCCGCTCGCGGTCGCGATCTGGTTCGTCGGCGTGGCGATCCTCCACGATCTGATCCTGCTGCCCCTGTACTCACTCGCCGACCTGTCGGCACACGCTGTCCTGCGGCATCGCGCCATCCGCATGCCACAACCGCCGTGGATCAACCACCTGCGCGTGCCCACCTTTCTCTCCGGTGTGCTCCTGCTCGTCTGGTTCCCCCTCATCTTCGCCTTGTCGACCCCCTACCCGGGTGCCACCCGGTTGTCCATGGACGTCTACCTCGGCCGGTGGCTGGCCATCACCGCCGTGCTCTTCGCCGCCTCCGCACTGGCCTTCGCTCTCAGGCTCCGCCGCGTCCGGCGGGCCGCCCGCGCCGACGAGGAACGACCCGCACCAGGTCACGATGCTGCACCGTGACGACCGATGAGGACGGCTCGCCCCGCGCCGAGGGAGACCCCTATGCACTCGCCCTGCGAACCGGCCACGGACCGGTGTATCTACGCCTGGGAGACGGGCGCCGGATCCGGATGCCTGTGGATCGCTGGTACGCGCAGCCCACCCCGGCCGATGAATCCCTGCTCCATCGCTGCGTCGGCCCCGTTCTCGACGTCGGCAGCGGACCGGGCCGGCTGTGCAGAGCGCTGCTGGGCCGCGGAGTCTTCGCTCTCGGCGTCGATGTGACTCCCCGCGCGGTGGCCCATACCATCGCTCTCGGCGGAATCGCACTGTGCCGATCGGTGTTCGACCGGCTGCCGGCCGAGGGAGGCTGGCAGACCGTCCTCCTCATCGACGGCAACATCGGTATCGGCGGTGACCCGCGCGCCCTGCTGGGCCGATGCATCCGGCTCACCGCCCCGACGGGTGTTCTCCTCGTCGAGGTGGACCCCGACGATGTCGAGGAGCGCTGCACCGCCTGGTTCGAAGACATCCGTGGCCACGAGGGGCCGCCGTTTCCCTGGGCGCGTCTGGGAGCACCGGCGCTCCACAGGATCGCCGAGGACCTCGCCCTCAGCGTCACCGACCAGTGGAGACACGGCCACCGATGCTTCCTCGCCCTCGGCCGCCAGGATTCAGCCCCGGGACGTCGCTGCTGAGGCGGGGCCGGCCACGCGGCGGCGGGGAGACACGACGTACGCCGACCGGACGCCGACCGCGAGGCGCGGCACCTGATCGTGCCACCCGGTCGGGGCAACCGCCGGCGGCCGGCACGTGCGATCCACCGATCGTGCTGATTGAGTAGGGGTGAATCCGCTGTGCAGGGAGGCTGGGATCAATGACACTCGTCGGGCACCGGGAGAGACCTGCCGCGCAGGCGACTGCTCACGTCGTCCCAGCCGGGCCACGTTCAGCCCGAGGCGGACGGGCTGCGGCACATGAGTGCGCGACCGATCGGTGACCACGCTCTGCTGTCCGACTGCCGCTCGGCCGCACTGGTCACCTCCGACGGCTCGGTGGACTGGCTGTGCCTGCCCCGGTTCGACAGCCCGGCGATCTTCGCCCGGCTCCTCGACGAGGACGCCGGCCACTGGTCGATCCGCCCTGTCACCGGCCTGGTCGGCATCAGCCGCCGTTACGTCGAGGACACCCTGGTTCTGGAGACGGTCTTCCGCACGACCGGGGGAACGGCGGTCCTGCGGGATGCCCTTGCCCTGGGACGGCGCGAACGCGGGCACGCGCTCGGCACCGCTTCCCCCGGAACGCTGCTGCGGCAGATCACCTGCACCGAAGGGCGGGTGGACATCGAGATCGCCTATGCGCCGCGCCCGGAGTTCGGACTCGTCCACCCACTCCTCTCAGCCGTGCGAGGCGGGCTCGCGGCGTACGGGGGAGCCCATGTTCTGCTGCTGTCGAGCCCCGTCGACCTGCGGGTGAGCGGTTCCACGGCGCACGGCCGAATCCCGCTCTCGGCGGGGCACCGCCTCGGATTCGCCCTGCACGTCAGACCGGCGTGGGAAAGGGAGTCGGTGGGCTGGCGGGCGGGGCGGATCCGGCGCCGCATGGCCGACACCGTCGAAGGCTGGCGCTCCTGGTCGAAGCTCCACCGCGGCTACGTCGGCCCCTGGCAGGACGAGGTGGGCCACAGCGGACGCGTGCTGCGAGCCCTGACCTTCGCGCCCACCGGGGCCATCGTCGCCGCGGCCACCACCTCCCTGCCCGAGAAGGCGGGCGGGATGCGCAACTGGGACTACCGCTACACGTGGGTGCGCGACGCGAGCTTCACCATTCAGGCACTGGCCACGGCCGCCTGCGAGAAGGAGAAGAACCGATTCTTCGACTTCCTCGCCCGGGCCGGGGCAAGCCAACTCGACCGCGGCGTCGACCTGCAGATCATGTACGGCATCGGCGGCGAACACGACCTGAGCGAGCGGCTCCTGCCGCACCTGACCGGCTGGCGCAACAGCAGCCCCGTTCGGATCGGCAACGACGCCTGGCGCCAACGCCAACTCGACGTCTACGGCGAACTCCTCGACGCCGCTCACCAGACCCTTCCGCCCGGTGAGCCGCTCGACCCGACCACCCGCACCTTCCTGCTCCAGGCGGCCGAGACAGCCGGCCGGCGGTGGAACGAACCGGATCAGGGCATCTGGGAAAGACGCGGACCCAGCAGACACTTCCTCCACTCGAAACTGATGTGCTGGGTCGCCCTGGACCGCGCCATCGCCATGGCCCCCGCCCTCCAGGCCGACGAACGCCTGCCCCACTGGCGGTACGAGCGCGCCCAGATCCGCCGAGCCATCGAACAACATGGTTGGAACCCCGGCCTGGGCGCCTTCACCCAGGCATTCGACAGTGACGACCTCGACGCCTCCGCGCTGATGCTGCCCATCGTCGGTTTCCTGCCGCCGCACGACCCTCGCGTCCAGTCCACCGTGCTGGCCGTCGCCACCCACCTGACCGACCGCGACGGCCTGGTCCGCCGCTACCTCACCGATGAGCTGCAGGAAGGAGAAGGCGCCTTCTTGCTGTGCACCTTCTGGCTTGCCCAAGCCCTCGCCCTCACCGGCCACACCACCCGTGCACGGCACGTCTTCCAAGCCGCCCTCGCACACGCCAACGACCTCGGCCTGCTGGCCGAGGAGACCGACTCCACCACAGCAGAGGCCCTCGGCAACTTCCCCCAAGCCTTCAGCCACATCGGGCTCATCAACGCCGCTCGCGCCATCCGCGATGCCGAGCGGCAGACAAGGCACCCCCAGTAGGCGAACAACCCGTGTGTGCGCCAACTGCTTACCGATCCGCGCACTCACGTAGGCGCGCCGGCGACGCCGCCATGAGTCCAGTTCACCACGTGCTCGCGGCGTGCAGTTCTTTTCGTGTTCCTGGACTGCCATCACCGCCAGGAAGGCGTGGGCGAGCAGGGCGAGCGTGATGTCGGCGCATCGAGGAGCGGCTTGGCCGGCTCGGCCCGATCGAGTTCGAAGAGAAGTGCTACGCCGACCAGGCAGCGGCTGAACGAGCGAACCTGACAGCCCTTCAACCTGCTCTGACCAGCGGATCAGCACTTGCCGCACAGCGGGGGAACCTCACGTCACGAAGCCGCGAGCCGGTACGGGGCGGTCAGGGGCGTACGCCTGGCATACGGTTCCAGCATGAAGCGTCGATTCCTTGTGTCAGACGCGATTGCCGCAGTGGCGCTGCTGACGACCGGCGCGTGCTCGTCACCCTCCGGGCAGACCCAAGCAACGCCGGCCCCGTCCACCGCCGTCTCCCGGGCGACGGCGGTACCTACAGGTCCCTTCACCCTCGGCAGAGGCCAGGGTTTCGACGCGTCAGGCGCGTTCCTCCCCCTCATGACCTGCGACAGCCCCCACGACTACTCCCCGGGGCTCACGTTCGAGAACGTCCCCGCCGGTACCGCCGAGCTCGCCCTGTCCATGGTCGACCGGGAGAACCAGAAGATCCACTGGCTCCAGGTCGGCCTTCCCGCGACAGCGTCGGGAACGCAGGCGCACACCCTGACGCCCGGTGCCAGGGAACTCCTGAACGACTTCGACGAGGCGACGTACGACGGCCCCTGCCCGCCGGCCGGTCACACGCACGAGTACCAGCTGACGCTGTACGCGTTCCGCACCCCCCTGCCGGGGTCCTTCGGCCGGAACACCTCGCCGAGCCAGACCCTCAAAGAACTACGGAGTCAGGCCGATGCCACCGCGGTGCTGGTCGCCCCCTACACACGGCACTGACGCAGCGGAGCCGATGGTGCGGCTGCCGAATACTTCATCCACCCGGCTCAGGCCGCATGTCGGTACGCGCGAACGGTGCCGCCGAGCGGATCTCGTCGGCGGATCTCCAGGCGTCTGATACCGACGGTGTCCGCCGGAGCCGACGACGCTCGGCCCGGCCGGGGCCCCGGACGAGGCGCCCCGGCCGGGCCAAGGCACAGCGGTCAGAAGGGGTAGCGCGCAGTGGTGCCACGCATGGTGATCCAGCGGGTCTCGGTGAAGGCTTCGATGTTCGCAGCGGCCCCGCCGAAGCGGGATCCCGTACCCGATGCCTTGACCCCTCCGAACGGTGCCACCGCTTCGTCGTTCACCGTCTGGTCGTTGATGTGCACGATCCCGGTGGGGATCTTCTCGGCCACGGCCAAGCCGCGCATGGCATCCTTGGTCACGATGCCGAGCGAAAGCCCGTACTCGCTGTCCTCGGCGATCCTCACCGCGTCCTCCACGGACTCGACGCGGGTGACCGGTGCCACCGGCCCGAAGACCTCTTCGGCGAAGGCCGGGGCCGTGAGTGACATGTCCGCCAGGACCGTCGGACGGTAGAAGAGCTCCTCATAGGTGCCTCCCGCCGCGACCTTCGCCCCCTGGGAGGCGCTCTCGGTGACCAGGTGGTGGATCTTGTCACGCTGCTTGGCGTCGATGATCGGCCCGAGAGCGACGTCGCCACCGGCCGCCGGATTCCCGACCGGCAGGCCCTGCGCTTTCGCAGCGAGCGCAGCGACGAAATCGTCGTAGATCGCACTCGACACGAGGTGCCTTCCCGTGGTCATGCAGATCTGACCCTGGTTGAAGAACGAGCCCCATGCGGCCAGGTTGACCGCGTCTTCCACGTCGGCGTCATCGAGGACGAGCAGTGCGGAGTTGCCGCCGAGCTCGAGGTGAGCGCGCTTCAAATGCCGGCCGGCGAGCTCGCCGATGCGTCGGCCGACGGCCGTGGAGCCGGTGAACGAGATCACCCGGACATGCGGGTCGACGACCAATGCCTCGCCGACGTCCGGACCGCCCGGAAGCATTTGCAGCACACCGGCCGGCAGGCCCGCCTCCTCGAATATACGAGCCATCAGCGTGCCACCGGTGACTGCGGTGCGGGGGTCCGGCTTGAGCAGGACCGAGTTGCCGAGAGCCAGGGCAGGAGCGACAGAGCGGATCGCCAGGATGATCGGCACGTTGAAAGGCGCGATCACCGTCACGACGCCGGCGGGGACGCGGCGTGTCATGGACAGTCGCGGCTCCTCACTCGGCAGCACCTCACCCAGCGGGCGGCCAGGGAGCGAGGCGGCTTCGTAGCACTCCTCGGCAGCGGTGTGGAGTGCGAACCGGGCCATGCCCGGGACGGCGCCGACCTCACGGATGTTCCACTCGGCGACTTCCTCCGCGTGCTGCTTCCACAGATCACCTGCCCTGCGGAGCACTGCCGCTCGCTCGGTGAACGGAACGGCTGCCCAGGCTTGCTGCGCCGAGGCCGCTGAGGCAGCGGCCTCGGCCACATCCTCCGGGCCGGCTGCTCCCATGCGAGCCAGCTCCGTGCCGGTTGCCGGTTCGACAACGGGGTAGTCGCCACCGCGGCCTGTCACCCAGGCGCCGTTCTTGAAGATCTTGCCCTGCCAGTCGACAGAGTCCAGGAGTGCCACAACGATTCCTTTGGTAGACAAGTTCGAGTTCGATGAGGTGCGCGTCGGTCAGGGGTGCGCCGGCATGCGCAGGACCGGCTTCAGCACGCGGCCCGCGAGGGCGTCGTTCATACCTCGTTCGATGTCGGCGAGGTCGTAGAACTCCACCAGTTCATCGAAGGGGAAACGGCCTTGGGCGTTCAGCTCGACCAGCGTGCCGATCAGCTCCTCGCTACGGCCTCCGCCCCCCAGGACGCCCACGACGCGCTTGCCCCAGAGCGTGGTGAGATGGTCGAGACTCAACTCGGCGCCGGCGGGTGCACCGCCGATGAGCACGCAGGTCCCGAGCATCCCGACGCTGTCGGCGGCCTGACGGACGACCGAGATGACGCCCGTGCACTCGATCGAGTAGTCGGCCGGCCCACCGCAGATGGTGTGCACGGCCTCGACCGGATCGGTGTGCGTCGCATCGATGATGTCGGTAGCGCCGAAGCGGCGTGCGAGCTCGAGTCGGTTGGCGTGCCGGTCGATCGCGATGATGCGGGTCGCCGGACTCAGTCGTGCCGCCATCACGGCGGCGAGTCCGACCGCTCCCACGCCGTACACGACGAGCGAGCTCCCGGGACGAGGCTGCAGCGTGTTGAAGACGGCTCCCGCTCCGGTCGCGATGCCGCAGGCCAACGGACCGAGTGCCGCCAACGGAGCCGTGTCGGGAACCACCACCAGCGCCTCGGCCCAGGTGAGTGCATGCGTGGCGAACGACGACTGGCCGAAGAAGTGGCTGTGCACCACCTCGTCTCCGTTCGCGCGATGCAGAGCGCTCTGGCCCGCACGGGGTCCGAGCAGCCGGCCTCCACCGCAGAGCGCCTCACCGAGGCGCGCGCAGTAACGGGGCTGCCCACGTCGGCAGTTCGCGCAGCTACCACAGGACGGCCAGCCGATGACGACGTGATCTCCGACGGCTACGTGGGTGACGTCCGGCCCGACGGCCTCGACGACGCCGGCGCCCTCGTGACCCAGGACGCCGGGGAAGGGCATCGGCAGGTCGCCATGCCGGGTGATCTCGTCGGTGTGACATATGCCGGTTGCGACGATCCGGACCAGCGCTTCGCCCGGCCCGGGTTCGTCCAGCTCGAGCTCGGCGAGAGTGAACGGGGCGCCGAGTTCCTCGACGACGGCGGCGGTCACCTTCATGCCAGGAGGTCCTTCCCGAAGTCTCGTTGTGGATGATCGCGGCGACGGCTGCGACGGTGTGGTCGGCGCCGGGGCGTCCGACGATCCGGACCGCGACTCAGGGCATCCGACCCCGCGCCCCGCAGGACAGCCTCCGCCGCTTCGACGAGACCGAGCCGCTCCGGCTCAGGCACGGCGGCCGCCGGCATTCTGAGGTGCACCGGCGCCGGGCCGGCGGTCGAGGAGGTATCCCACCGGGAAGAGGCTGATCCGCGCCCGCTCCGTGATCAGGCCCCACAGACCACGTGGTGCCCAGATGGCCACGAGCGTGCCACATGCACCGAGGATGATGAGGTACCAGCTTCCGTAGTCCGACAGCACCTGCTGGAGCGCGAAGAAGATGACTGCCCCGATGATGGGGCCCTCGATGTAGCCGATGCCGCCGATGACGACGATGAAGATCATGTAGGCGGACCACTGCACGTTGTACACGGCATCGGGGTTCACGCTGAGCGACGCCACGAGCAGGACGCCGCCTGCGGCACCACAACCGGCGGCCGAGATCAGATAGACCCAGCGCTTGGCTCGCGGGACGTTGATGCCGACCGCGTTGGCGGCGGTCTCCTCGTCGCGCACGGCCATGAGCGAGAGCCCGAGGCGGCTCCGAAGGAGGAGGTAGCAGGTGAGGGTAGCCACCGCCGCCAGGCCGAGAGCCACCCAGTAGGTGATGGCCCCACGTATGACCGGGTCGATGTCGGACAGAGTGGAGAGCGACTTGCCGCTCGCCCCGCCGAGTGCACCGATCCGCGTCGTCACCAGCCTGAACACCTCGGCGATCACCCAGGTGCCGATCGCGAAGTAGTCGCCGCGAAGCCGGAACGCCAGCCAGGAGGTCGGGATCGCGATGAGCGCCGCGACCACCGCCGCCAACGGAATGGCGAGGTAGGCCTGGACTCCGTGCTCAGCAAGCATCAGAACGGCGTACGCGCCGAGGCCGAAGTAGGCCTGTTGACCGACCGAGACCAGCCCGGCGAAGCCGGCGAGAAGGTTCCACATGCTCGCGAGCGCGATGAGGATGAACAGGTTGACGAGGGAGTCGGTGACGCCGCCTATCACCGCGAACGGCAGGACGGCGAGCACAAGCACCGCTACGCCCATCAGACCGGAACCGAACCAGGCGGAGCGGCTGGACCGGCGTACAGATGCGCGGTGGGCGGCATGCGTGAGGAAGGCGTCGGTGATGCTCATGCGGTCCGTCCCGAAAGAAGGCCCTGCGGGCGGAGGGCCAGCACCGCGAGGAAGATGATGTGTCCGCTGAGGATGGTGAGTGCAGGGTCGATCTGTGCGCCCAGCGACTGGGTCAGGCCCAGCACCATGCCGCCGAGCAACGTGCCCCACAGGGAGCCGAGGCCGCCGATCACCACCGCCTCGAAGGCGAACAACAGGCGCGAAGGTCCCGTGGAGGGGTCGAAGGACGAGCGCATCGCCATCATCACACCGGCGAGCGCGACCGTCCCGAAGGCGATAGCGGTGGCAATGCCGTACACATGGCGGCTGTCGGCGCCGACGAGAGTTGCCGTGTCGGGATCGTCCGAGCTCGCGCGGAGCATGCGCCCGAGACCGGTCCGGGACAGGAACAGCTGGATCGCGATGATCACGATCATCGCCAGCACGAAGGTGACGAGCGAGAGGTACGGGATCGAGATGTCTCGTGTGATGCGGAACGATCCCGTGGCGAAGGCGCCACCGCCGAGCGTGCGGGTGTCGGCCGAGAAGATCTCGAGGAGAACGTTCTGAAGAATGATCGACAACCCGAACGTGACCACCAGTGTCGACAGCGGCCCGGCCCGAAGGCTGCGGCGCAGCAGCACACGCTGCGTCATATAGCCGAGCACAGCGAACAGCGGCGCCGTCACGACGATGGCGACCCACAGCGGAAGGCCGGTGCCGTTGACCATGGCAAGCGCCAGGAACGAGGCGACGACAGCGAGGTCCCCGTGTGCGAGGTTGACGACCCGCATCACCCCGAACATCACGGACAGGCCGGTCGCGAACAGCGCATACAGGCCGCCGAGCAGCACACCTTGAACGACTGCGTTGAACCAGTCCACTTCAGTTCCTTTCAGTCGTCGGCCGTGCCGGACGCGGTGGAGGTCGTGAGGCCGAAGTAGGCCTGCTCGATGGCGCTCGGGGTGAGCTCGTCGGGGGAGCCGCTGAGAACGGACCTGCCTTCGAGGAGGCAGTGCACTGTGCCGGCCACTCGCAGCGCCTGGGAGACGTCCTGCTCGACGATCAGTGCGGAGGTGCCGTTCTCGACGATGGTGGGCAAAACGTCATAGATGCGCCGGACGACGACGGGCGCCAGTCCGAGTGAGAGCTCGTCGATCAGGATCAGCTTCGGGTTGGACATGAGCGCCCGCCCGATCGCGACCGACTGCTGTTCCCCGCCCGAGAGCTGGGCCGAGTTCTGCCGACGACGGTCAGCCATCCACGGGAACAACTCGTAGATACGTGGGAGGGTCCAAGGCCCGGAACGACCTCGGTAGCTGCCGGTGCGCAGGTTCTCCTCCACCGTGAGGGAGCGGAAGAGCCTCCGTCCCTCAGGCACCAGCGCGATCCCGGCCGCCACACGGCGATAGGCGGGCAGACGAGTGACGTCGGCCCCGTCGAAGACGATGCTGCCGGCGGTCGGCGTATTGCTGCCCGCGAGAGCACGAAGGAGGGTGGACTTGCCGGCGCCGTTCGCGCCTATGACGGCAAGTACCTCCCCTTCGTCGAGGGTGAGGTCCAGCGAACGGATCGCCTGGAGCTGTCCGTGGTGGACGTCGAGGCCGTGGACGTTGAGCAGGGTCATGGTGAGGTTGTCTCCTCGTCGGCGGTGCCATCGGTGCTCCCGAGACCGCCACCGAGATACAGCTCCCGAACGTCTGGGTGCGCAAGGACATCAAGGGGGGCGCCGTCGGCGACCACGCGTCCGGCTGCCAGGCAGACCATGCGGTCCACCGTCTTCACCAGGGCGTGCACGACGTGCTCGATCCACACGACCGCCAGCCCCTCGGCCCGGATCCGACGCACCACGTCGACGAGCTCTGCGACCTCAGGGTCGGTCAGCCCACCGGCGACCTCGTCGAGCAGCAGCAGCGCAGGGTCCGTTCCCAGGGCGCGGGCCAGCTCCAGGCGCTTGCGCTGGAGCAGGCCGAGCCGGCCGGCCGGTGTGTTCGCCTCGGCAGCCAGACCCGTGAGCTCGAGCACCGATGCCGCACGGTCGTAGGCGTCTCGTCCGCGCCGTCCCCCACCCTGGTGCGCACAGACCAGGACGTTCTCGAAGACCGTGAGGTGCTCGAACGGGCGAGGGATCTGGTACGTGCGTCCGATGCCGGTGCGAGTCCGCCGGAACGCCGACTGGCCGGTCACCTCCTTGCCGTCGAACCACACTGATCCGTGGTCGGGATGCAAGTCGCCCGAGATCATGGAGAACAGCGATGACTTGCCGGCTCCGTTCGGGCCGACGATGCCGAGGGCCTCGCCGCCGCGGATGCTCAGATCGAGGTCCGTGGCGACGACGACTCGGCCGAACTTCTTGCTGATCCCTCGGAGGGAGAGCAGCTCATCGTGTGGGCTCATGCGCTGGTCGGCTCCAGGTCGCCCCCGAGCGGAACCGCCCGGTTGGGGGTGTTGTCGACGATGACGATGTCCCAGGGAAACTGCTTGCCGGGCCGCCACTGGCCGCCGACGGGGTGCTGGAGAGCGACGCCGGGCTCGGGGCCGGCGGTGAAGTCGAGGTCACCGCTCATGCAGCTGATCTTCATCTCGCGGAGGTTCTTCGCGACCTCGTCCTTGTCCTTCGGGTCATCGGCGTTCTTGAACGCCTGGATGGCGACCTCGAACAGGGAGTAGATCGAGCCGAGGGCCTGTGTCCACTGCTTGCCGGTCTTGGCGGCGTAAGTGTCCGCAAGCTGCTTGGCGGTGGTGCCGTCCAGGGCCGACTTGTACGGGTGGAAAGGGCTCCACCAGATGTCGGTGGCGATGTTCTTGCTCAAGCGGCCCAGCGCCTCGGCCTCGGTGGGGAAGAGCATGACCTTGGCCACCGTGGCCAGCTTCGGGTGGAAGCCCTGCTGCTGTGCCTGCTTCCAGAAGGTCTGGAAGTCCGGCGGGATCGGCGTACACGTGAGGAGTTCGGCACCGGATTTCTTGAACTTGGTGATCTGCGCGGTGAAGTCGGTTGCGCCGTCCTCGTAAGCGCCGCCGTCGACGGGGGTCCAGCCCTTCTTCGTCATCATGGGGCTCAGGCCGTGGCGGAAGGCATTGGCGTCGGTGTCGTTCGGCCACAGAGCCGCGACGTCCTTGCGGGAGACACCGATCCTGTCCCACATCGGCAAGAAGCAGTCCGCGAACTGCTGCATGCCGAAGAAGAACAACGTCGTGTACTTGAAGCCTTCGCCCGACTTGCCACCGCGGCCGTTGAACCATGCCTCCCACGGCGCGATGGTCGTGACGTTCGGAACGCCGTTGGCCTCGCACTGGTCGGCGACGGGGTTGGTCGTGTCGGGCGTCGAGGAGCCGACGATCAGGTCGACGCCGTCGTTGATCAGCTGCCGAGTGACCTCGGTGGCCCGGTTGGCGTTCGACTGGGTGTCCTTGACGACGATCTCGAACCGCCGCTTCTTGCCGCCGATCGTCAGCCCCTTCGCCACCGCTGCCTGGACCTGGGAGACGATGAAGTTGTCGGCCGACGCGAAACCGGCCAGAGCTCCGGTCTGCGGGCTCACGTAGCCGATGCGCAGCACGTCCGAGGACGACGAACTCGAGCCCTTCAGCCCTCCGCATGCGCTGAGCAGCGGCGTTGCGCCGAGAAGCACGGCACCGTATCCGGCGCCCTTGAGCAGACTGCGCCTGCTGACGCCGCCGGTCGGGAAGTTGGTCACGACGAGTCCTCCTGGCTGCGGAACCTGGGTGCCGCTACGGGTGTGACGGACATCTCTTGGAGGCGCATCGTGATGTGAGTTGCGGCACACGTCAACGCGCAGTTCCACTCGTAGGAACGGTGTTCCATCTACGCTTCGCGCATGACTCCAGTCCCGGCATCGATGGACTCGCCGAACGCGGGTGCTCAGGCCCTCGAACGAGGCCTCTCCATCCTGACCGCGCTCGCCGATGGCCGCCGGCCTCTCGGGCTCGTCGAGCTGGCCAAGGCGACAGGGTTGAGCAAGAGCACATGCCACCGCTACGTCGCGAGCCTCGTTGCCCTGCGCTACCTCGAGCAGGAGGACGGCGGCCGCAAGTACCTCCTGGGTCCTGCGGCGATGAACCTCGGCATCGCGGCCGTGGGGACGTTGGAGGTCGCCCGCGTCGCCGCTCGAAGCGTCCAGGCTCTGGCCGACGAGACCAACCACACGGTCAGCCTGGTGATCCTCGACGGCGCGGACATCGTCTTTGTCGACCGCCGTCGCCCGAGCCGTGCCGGATTCCGGATCGAGCTCAACATCCAGATCGGGACTCGGCTGCCCGCATACTGCACATCGATGGGCAAGGTGCTGCTGGCCTATCGAGACCCGGCGTCCGTGCGTACGATCCTGGACCGGATCGACCTCGCGCGTCGCGGGCCGAAAACCATCACCGCTCGCGAGCAACTGCTCTCGGTTCTGGCGGAGATCGCCCGCACCGGCCTCGCCGTCAACGACGAGGAGCTCGCCTCCGGGTTGCGATCGCTCGCCGTTCCGGTGCGGGATCATCGCGGCGACGTGTGTGCGGCACTCGGCATCGCCGTCCACCTGAGCGCCTGGAACGCCACGGCCGAGGCAGTCGTGGCGCGCCTGGAAGCGCCGCTTCGCCACACCGCTCAGGAAATCTCGCGTCGCATGGGCTACTTGGGATGACGGAGTTCCACTCCTCGGGAAGCGGTTCCTGCTGGTGGAACGTAAGGTAGCCATTTACCGGAGGCCTTCTAGCCTTGCGGCCACGACCTGCGCGACCAGACCTCGGGCGAAGGAGCATCAGTGAAGACCGCGGCGGCCCCCCTTGTTCGCCAACACATCGCCGGCGAGTGGGTCGACTCGCGCAACGGGCGCACGTACGAAAGCCGAAACCCCTGGTCCGACGAGGTGGTGGCCGTCGTCGCCGCCGGCGACCAGGACGACACACGAGCTGCGATCGAGGCGGCCCATCAGGCATTCGGTACCTGGTCACAGTCGCTGCCCCACGAGCGTCAGTCGGTGTTCCTCAAGGCGGCGGACATCGTGGAACGCCGGCGGGCCGACATCATGGCACTGCTCGCGCGGGAGACCGGCTGCAGCCGCTACTTCGGCGACATCCAGCTCGACTTCACGCTGTCGCTGCTGCGGCAGTCGGCTGCCCTGCCGTACGCCGCTGCCGGACATGTCCTGCCGTCGGACCAGCCGGGCACCCAGGCGATGGCGATGCGTCGTCCCGTAGGCGTCGTCGGTGCCATCGCCCCGTGGAACGCAGCCCTGACGCTGACCGGCCGCGCGATCGCCGGGCCCCTGGCGCTCGGCAACACAGTCGTGCTCAAGCCGTCGGAAGAGGCACCCGCGTGCGGTGCCCTGTGGGCGGAAATCTTCGAAGAGGCCGGGTTGCCGCCGGGCGTCCTCAACATCGTGACGCACGGCCCCGGGGAGGCCTCGCTGGTCGGCGACGAGCTGATCGCGAACCCACTGGTGCGAAGGCTGAACTTCACGGGCTCGACCGCGACGGGCAGGCGGCTTGCGGAGGCGGCGGGCAGGCACCTCAAGCGTGTCCTTCTTCAGCTCGGAGGACAGAATCCCCTGATCGTTCTCGACGGGGTGGACCTCGACTATGCGGCCGATGCCGCCGCGTTCGGCGCCTTCGTCCACCAAGGCCAGGTCTGCATGTGTGCGCGCCGGATCTATGTCGAGCGCTCGATCGCCGACGACTTCTCCGAGCGCTTCGCCGCCAAGGTCGCGAGCCTGCCTCTCGGTGATCCTCTGGATCCACGGACAGTGATCGGGCCGGTGATCAACCAGTGGGCGCTGTCGACGATCAGCCGCAGGGTCGAAGAAGCTGTGACAGCAGGTGCACGCGTTCTCGCCGGGGGAACGGCCCAGCCGCCTTGCTATCCGGCGACCGTGTTGACCGACGTACCCGACGACATCGAGCTGGCCTTCGACGAAACCTTCGGTCCCGTAGTGGTCCTCACGGTGGTCGATGATCGCGACGAGGCCGTCGAGCGCGCCAACGCTTCCGGCTTCGGACTTACCGCAGCCGTCCTCGCGGCTGATTCTGTTCAGGGCCTCGAGGTCGCCCGCAGGATCACCGCCGGCATCATCCATGTCAACGATCAGCCCGTGAACGACGAGCCTCACATGCCGTTCGGCGGAATGAAGAACAGCGGTTGGGGCCGCTTCGGCGTCGGGTTCGCAGTCGAGGACTTCACCGAGCTGCAATGGGTCACCGTCCGTGACACGAAGCGAACCTTTCCCTTCTGAGCGCACGTGTCCGCCCTCGCACGGTCCACTGACAGGCCGTCGACATGTACCCCCTTACGGCAGTGTCATTGACGTCCGAAGAACTCCACCTCGGCGACGGCGACCCGGCGGTCCTTCCCGGCGTCGTAGGCGGCATCCACCATCAGCCGTACCCGCGTCACGTCCGCCCCCTGGACGTCGAAGCTCCGCTGGCCGGGCGCGTCGTTCAGATTGAGGTCCTAGGTGGTGTGCTTGCCGTCCGAGGAGACGAGTGTGAGGGTGATCTCCGAAGGCCGCGCCTGGCTGAGGTACTCGTCCGGCTTCGTCGAACTCCCGGACGTGATCAGGATCTTCTGCAACCGCACCGGCCGCTCGAAGTCGGCTTCCAGATACTGCCCCGTGGCGGGGCCGGGGGCTGCCGGCGCCCAGTAGCGGTTGTTGAGGCCGTCGAAGGCCGCCTGTGCTCGGTGGGACGCCGCCTGGCTGGAGGCGCGCATGTGTGCGGGGCGCAGAGGCTTCGGAGTGCCGGAGTTGTCCTCGGCGAAGGTGAACAGCTCGGTCAGCAGCGCACGGGCGAGCCATGCCGCGACGACGAGGACGATCAGGAAGACCGGCAGCGTCAGTCGCGGCCGGCGCCACACGTGGAGCCTGGGTTGTTGTTCGTCGATGTGGGTGGTGACCAGTACTCCCCGCGCGGTACTGGTTCGCTGGATCTGGCGTAGCAGGCGTAACGCGTCCTCATCGACGGCGTCGAGGACGACGACCACCACCTGCGGTGCGTCCCCCTCCTCCCATTCGATGACCTTGATTTCAGGCCGGGTGCGCAGCTGACTGGTAACTCCGGCCTGCGATACGGGGTCTTGGGCGCGTAGCGCCACTGTGATGCGCTCTCCGTTCGTCTGCAACACGTCGCTCTCTCCCCTCGGGCGACTGAGGGAGAACGCCAGGGAAAAATGAAAAGATCGTGAGCATGAAGTCATCACATTTCATTCACATGGGTCTCCCTTTGCCAACTGACCACAGTAATGCCCCGGATTCCCGAAGGGAATTGCTCGTGACTCACAGGGCATCGTCATTGCCCGAAAGTGTTCCTGTGTGGCCGGTCCTGGCAGATCGCGGCGGACAATACGGTGCGCGGCATGAGTGTTTCGGCGAGCCTGGACGAGTCTTCTGTCACCGTTGAGCCCGGCGGCGAGGCGGATCTTGCGGTGCAGGTGCTCAACTCGGGGACCATCGTTGAGGAGTGCCGGTTCGAGGTGGTCGGGCCGTGCGCCGACTGGGCCACGGTGGAACCGGAGAGCCTGTCGCTCTACCCGGGCGCGACCGGCAGCGCCACCGTCACCTTGCGTCCGCCCCGCACCTCACAGGTGGCGCCCGGAGAGACACCGCTCGGACTGCGTGTGGTGCCGACGAGTGACGACGGCGAGACGGTTGTTCTCGAACGTAGCGTGGCGGTACGGCCGTTCACCGAGATCACCTCGGAACTGGTGCCGCCCGGTTCGAGCGGTGCGTGGCGCGGGCGGCACAAACTGGCCGTGGACAGCAGAGGCAACACGCCCGTCACGATCGCGCTGACCGCGCGGGGAGCAACCGAACGGTCGCGGCTCGCCTTCGAGCCGGCCGAGCTGGAGATTCCGCCCGGCCAGGCCAAGTTCGCCACACTGACCGTGCGCCCCGCCAAGCGGCTGTGGCGTGGTACGCCGATCACCCATCCCTTCCAGGTGGCGGTGGCACCCCGGGCGCAGGAGGGGCAGGACCCTTACCAGCCGGTGGTCCTGGACGGTTCCTACGAGCAGCAGGCCGTCCTGCCCCGCTGGCTTCCCCGCGCCCTCGTCGTGGCGGTGCTGGTGGCGGGCGCGCTGGTGGGGCTCTGGTACTCGGTGCTGCGGCCCACCGTACGATCGGCCGCCCGTGAGGCGATCACCCCGCAGGTCGTCGAGTCCGCGGCACGGCAGGGGAACACCACCCCGAAGGGCGGCGGCAAGAACGGACAGGGGCAGGAGGCGTCGGGCGGTGGAGGGCAGGCAGGCTCGGCCGGCTCCGGCGGCACGTCCGCGTCCCCGGACGGCAGTGCGACTGCCAAGCCCGGTGGGTCCGGTGGGTCCGGCGGGTCCGCGACACCGGAGAGCGCCCGGGTGCAGGTGCAGGACGCGGTGGGCGGCAGTGCCACCCGGCGGACCGCGTACAAGGTCCCGGACGGCAAGATCTTCGAACTGACCGACGTCGTGGTCCAGAACCCGCAGGGCGACGCGGGCACCGTCGTCATCGCCACCGACGACGGGCAACTGCTCAACCTGGCGCTGGAGAACTTCCGTGACTCCGACTACCACTTCGTCACCCCCATCGAGGTGCAGTCGGGAGGCCGGATCACCATCTCCGTGAGCTGCCGGGAGGTGGGCAGGCCGGTCAAGGCCCCGGTGCCGTCCCAGTGTTCAGAATCATTGTTGCTCGGTGGCAAGATCTCGGCGAAAGCGGCGGCAGGGGGCTGACCCGCGGCGGGCTCGCGGAACCGGAAGGACGCGGCAGGAAGACCAAAGGGGCAGGGGGAAGTTCATCCCCTGCCCTTCGGACGTACGCGCGGACGCACGGCTCGGACGCGTGTCCGGACGCACGTGCCGGACCTGTGGTGCGGATGTGCGGCCGCGCCCTTCGGTCAGGCCTCGGGCGCGGACTCCTCCTCTTCCTCGTTCCCGTCCTCCGCCGCCCGCTGCACGAACGACCCCTGCACATCCGCCGGTTCCTCCTCCTCGTCGGCGGCCTGGCGCTGCACCGGGGCGGTGGCGGCGGGAGCGGCCGACGGGGCGGCCTCGGGGGATGCCGCGGCGGGCGCCGGGGCAGGGGCAGCCAGCACACGCTCGGCGTTGGCCGACGCCTCCTGCTCGAAGCGGTCGGACGGGTCGCTCACCCGGATCCCGCCCGGTGCCTCCGTGCCGTCCACCGGGCCGTTGCGCTGCTGGATGACATGGGTGAGCTCATGGGCGAGCGTGGTACGGCCCTGGTGCGAGGAGGGATCGTAACTGTCCCGCTGGAAGACGATGTTGTCGGCGACGGTATAGGCGTGGGCGCCGACCTCCTTCGCCGACTCGTATGCCGCCGATCCGGTGTGCACGCGCACGGAGGAGAAGTCGGCGCCGAGCCGGCCCTCCATGTCCGTGCGCGTGTCGGTGTCCAGGGGCTGACCGCCGCCGGACGAGATCACGTCGTGGACGCTGGAACGAGCCTCGCGTTGCTCTGGCTCCGGTTCGGCCTCCCGCTGGAGCGCCGCGCCGACGGCCGCGTTGCCGACCGTCCGTTGAAGCGTGCTCATCCCGGAACGGCCGATCACCTCCGTACGCCCGGTGGCGGCGGCCTTCAGCAGGTGCGGAAGCTCCCCCGACGCCTGATCGTGGCTCTCCCGGGCCGCCTTGACGGACTCGTCGTACTCGTGTTCCTGCCCCTGATCGTATGCACGCATCTGCCGCTCCCCGCGGAATGCCGGACGTTCGTCCTAAGCGTCGCGGGCTGGTCCGGTTTCCGTCCAGGGGCGCACGTGTGGGGAAAGGGCAGCCCGGATTGCCTCTTCGGGCAAGGCATCGTCCGCGTGTGCCCACACCGACGTCGAGGCCCTGACCGACAAGAACGGCGACACCAAGGCCACCTACGGCTACACCGCCCACGGCAACAACGATGCCACTGAGTTCACCGGCATCGACAAGCCCTGGGCCGGCCAGCCGGACAAGGAGGAGTACAACCCCTACCGCTTCAACGCCAAGCGCTGGGACGCCCAGTCCGGCACCTACGACATGGGCTTCCGCGACTACGACCCGGGCCTCAACCGCTTCACCACCCGGGACATGTACAACGGCGCCCTCGACGACATGAGCCTGGGTGCGGACCCGTACACCAGCAATTGCTACGCCTTCACCGGCGGCAACCCCACCAGCCTCGTCGAGCTGGACGGCCCCCAGCCCAGGCCTGCGCCGCGGGTCACCGAGACCAACAACCCCACGTGCGACCCGATGCCTCTGATCGACGGAGGACGGATCTACGGCGGCCTTGAGGAGTACACGGATCACCAGGGGAACAAGGGCTGCAGGGCGACCGGCGCCTTCGCCTTCCTCACCAAGGCTGACCGCAGGTCGCGCACCGGGGCGGGTGGTCTTCCCAAGGGCCCCGAATGTGAACCGTCCCGTCCAGCCGGACGGAATGGGAGAAATAGCGGCAGGAGGCGGTGATCCTCGAGCCGGTCACCTGATAGGTTACTGGGGCAAGGGCACCGGCCAGGATGTCCGAAACCTGGTTGCTTTGCATGGCAGTGCAAATAGAAGGATGGCCAGCAAGGTGGAACGCTTCGGCTGGAAGCACTTGGCCGGGGACAATAAACTGTTCATGTCGGTCGTTCCTGTCTACGGTGACCCGCAACCCGCATTCGGCCGTTCCTACGCTTGTTCAGGTGGGAATGACTGCATACGGACCCCGGGGGAATATCGTGGACACTTTCTCGTGTACTGCGATCAACTCCCTGACGGGCATCGGCTCGAAGTGCTAGAAGGGGCGTAGTCGTGGCAACGCTTTCAGAGATCGAAGCCCTGTTGGGTGAACCCCGGTTCAACTGGTCGGATCCGGCGCCATGGATCGAACTGGAGCGGGAACTCGGTATCGAATTCCCTGCGGACTTCCATGAGATCATTGACGCCTATGGTTCGATCGTGATCAACGGGCAGTTGTATCTGAAGCACCCTGCCAGCCATCTTCTGCACGATCTGGGAACAATGATCAGGAGGGATCTCGAGCTCTGGCGCGAGGACAACGTCGCTTCCTAAGCGGCCTTTTGCAGCTCGGCGTTGATCTTCTCCTCGGGGTCGAGGCGGTGGATGTGGATGTCGTGTGTGACGCGGCTGG